>NZ_WYCT01000039.1 GCF_011008945.1 Streptomyces harenosi | reverse complement strand
CGGAGATGTGTATAAGAGCCAGCCGCGTCCCCGGGCGCCGCCGGGCGGGCCGCCGCGCAGACCGGCGAGGACGGCCCCGTCGACCTGCGCGCCCTGCTCGCCCCGTACGCCGGCTCGCGCGTGAGCCTCGCCGAGCCCGGGGCGCCCGTCCTGCTGGCGCCGGCCGCGGCCCGCGAGGTCGCCGCGGCCGTCGGCGCCGCCCTGGACAACGTCCGCGCGCACGCCGGGGAGCAGGCCCGCGCGTGGCTCCTGGTCGAGGACGAACCGGACGAAGTGATCGTCACCGTACGGGACGACGGGCCCGGCATCCCGGAGGGCCGGTTGGCGCAGGCCGAGGGCGAGGGGCGGCTGGGGGTGGCCCTGTCGATCCGCGGCCGGCTGCGCGACCTGGGCGGCAGCGCCGAGCTGATCTCGGTGCCGGGACAGGGCACGGAAGTGGAACTGAAGGTACCCAAGCAGGCGAAGGACGGACGGGGGAAGGCGGAGCGGTGATGGCACAGACCACGCGGGAGCGGCCGGAGGCGATCAGGGTGATGGTGGTCGACGACCACCCGATGTGGCGCGACGCGGTCGCCCGCGACCTGGCAGAGTCCGGCTTCGAGGTCGTGGCCACCGCCGGCGACGGCGACCAGGCGGTGCGCCGGGCCCGGGCCGCCGCGCCGGACGTCCTGGTGCTCGACCTGAACCTGCCCGGCAAGCCCGGCGTGCAGGTCTGCAAGGAGGTCGTGGCCGCCGACCCGGGCATCCGCGTCCTGGTGCTGTCGGCCAGCGGCGAGCACGCGGACGTGCTGGAGGCGGTGAAGTCGGGGGCGACCGGCTATCTGCTGAAGTCGGCCTCCACGCAGGAGCTCCAGGACGCGGTGCGCCGCACCGCCGCCGGCGACCCGGTCTTCACCCCGGGCCTGGCCGGCCTGGTCCTCGGCGAGTACCGCCGGCTCGCCTCCGAACCGGCGCCCGCGCCGGACACCGGGAGCCCCCGGGCACCGCGGCTGACCGAGCGGGAGACCGAGGTGCTCCGCCTGGTCGCCAAGGGGCTGAGCTACAAGCAGATCGCCGAGCGGCTGGTCATCTCCCACCGCACGGTGCAGAACCACGTGCAGAACACCCTCGGCAAGCTCCAGTTGCACAACCGCGTGGAGCTGGTGCGGTACGCGATCGAGCGCGGACTCGACGACGCCTAGCGCCGCGCGCGGGGCGCGGGGGCGCGCCCCCCTCGCCCGCGCCCGGCTGCCGTGCCCGACCGGCGCCGCCGGGCCCGGGCCCGTATATTCGGCACCGTAGATCACCACTCATCGGACAGGTCCCCGAAGCCGGCAGAACGGGAGCGGTCGTGGAGATCCTCGCCTTCGGCGTGCAGGCCGACGAGAAACCGCTGATCGAGCAGGCCTTCCGGGGGCGGCACGACGTGCGCTGCCTGGACGTCTTCCTCACCGAGGACACCGCGCCCATCGCGGCCGGCCACGAGATCGTCTCGTCCTCGGTCAACGCCGACCTCGGCCCGCGCGTCCTGGAGACGCTGGCGGCGGGCGGCACCCGCCTGGTCGCCCAGCGCTCCACCGGCTTCAACAACATCGACCTGAAGACGGCCGAACGCCTCGGCATGACGATCGCCCGGGTGTCGTACTACTCCCCGTACGCGGTGGCGGAGTTCGCCTGGACGCTCGCCATGGCCGTCAACCGCCGTATCGTGCGGGCCTCCACCCGCACCCGCGACTTCGACTTCCGGCTCGACGGGCTCATGGGCCGGGACATGCACGGCCGCACCGCCGGGATCCTGGGCACCGGCAAGATCGGCGAGGCGTTCACCCGGATCGCGCACGGCTTCGGCATGCGGCTGCTCGGCTGGGACGTCGCCGAGAACCCCGCCTGCATGGAGCTCGGCATGACCTACGTCCCCAAGGAACAGCTCCTGGCCGAGTCCGACCTGGTCACCCTGCACGTTCCGCTGATGCCGGAGACCCGGCACCTGATCGACGCGGACGCCCTGAGGACGATGAAGGACGACGCGATCCTGGTGAACTCCAGCCGCGGCGGCCTGGTCGACACCGCCGCCCTGGTCGGGGAGTTGCGCGCCGGCCGCTTCACCGGGGTGGGCCTCGACGTGTACGAGGCCGAGGCGGGCCTGTTCTTCCTCGACAAGTCCCTCCAGGCCATCGAGGACGACACCCTGGCCCGCCTCGTCACCTTCCCCAACGTCCTGGTCACCTCGCACCAGGCGTACTACACCGAGGACGCCGTCGGCCAGATCGTCGAGGCCACGGTGAAGAACGTCCTGGACTACCGGGCGGGCCGCCGCTCGGAGAACGTGCTGGTGCCGCGGAGCTGACCGATCAGCTCCCGGACGACGGCGGCGCCGTTCAGGGTGAGCACCGACTCCGGGTGGAACTGCACCCCGGCGAACCCGGGCCCGCGCAGCGCGTGCACCTCGCCCGAGGCGCTGCGGCTCACCTCCACGCCGTGCGCGGCCAGCTCCGCCGCCGCCTCGTCGTCGCAGCGGGCCACGAAGCTGTTGTAGAAGCCGACGGTCTCCGGCCGCCCGAACAGGTCGATCCGGGTCTGCGCCCCCTGGTGGGGCACCTCCTTGCGGACGATCTCCAGCCCCAGCTCCGCCGCGATCAGCTCGTGCCCGAGGCAGACGCCGAGGACGCCGTGCGGGCGGTCGCGGAGGGCCTCCGCGGCCAGGGCGCGCAGCAGCCGCATCCTGGGATCGGCGGTGTCGGAGGGATCGCCCGGCCCGGGACCCAGCACCACCGGCCCCGGGTGCGCGAGCACCGCCGCGCGCAGCCCGGGCTCGTCGTACCGGCGCACCGTCACCTCCAGCCCGCCGGAGCGCAGCACGTGCGCGAGCATCGCGGTGAAGGTGTCCTCCGCGTCGACGACCAGGGCGTGCCCCGCCAGCGCGTCCGTGCGCTCCTGCATCCGCAGCCAGAACGGGGCCAGCGAGGCCCGGCGCCCGTCCAGCGCCGCCCGCACCCGCGGATCGTCGCCGAGCCCCGGCCGGGCGGCCTCCGCGCGCGGCCGCCGCTCCACCACCCCCAGCGCGGCCAGCACCCCCGCCGCCTTGGCGTGGGTCTCGGCCACCTCGCCCGCCGGGTCCGAGCCGCGTACGAGCGTGGCGCCGACCGGCACCCGCAGCCGCCCGTCCGCGCCGACGTCGGCGGTGCGGATCAGGATGGGGGAGTCGAGGGTCTGGGCACCCCCGGAGTCCCGGCCCAGCAGCGCCAGCGCCCCCGCGTAGTAGCCCCGCCCCCCGCTTTCGTGCCGCTCGATGACCCGGCAGGCGTTCTGCACCGGCGAGCCGGTCACGGTCGCCGCGAACATGGTCTCCTTCAGCACCTCCCGCACGTCCAGCGAGGACCGGCCGCGCAGCTCGTACTCGGTGTGCGCCAGGTGCGCCATCTCCTTCAGCCGCGGCCCGACGACCACCCCGCCCATGTCGCCGACCGTGCACATCATCTTCAGTTCCTCGTCGACGACCATCGACAGCTCCTCGATCTCCTTGCCGTCGGCGAGGAAGCCGAGCAGGTGCTCGGGGGTGGGCCCCTCCGCGGGGTAGCGGTACGTCCCGCTGATCGGGTTCATCACCACGGTGCCGCCGGACATCCGCACGTGCACCTCGGGGCTCGCGCCCACCAGCGTGCGCTCCCCGGTGTGCACGACGAACGTCCAGTACGCGCCCCGCTCGCCCTCCAGCAGCCGCCGGAACAGCGCCAGCGCGTCCGCCCGCCCGAAGCCGGGGATCCGCCCCTCGTAGGTCCGCCGGATGACGAAGTTCGCGCCCTCGCCGCGCCCGATCTCCTCCCGCAGCACACGGTCGACGATCCGCGCGTACTCCGCGTCGGCCACGTCGAAGCCGCCGTCCTCGACGCGGACGCCGTGCGCGGGCAGCTGCGCCAGGGCGGTGGCGAGCGGGACCGTGTGCCGCTCCTCGGGGGTGAGCGCCAGCAGCGGGGTGCCGTCGTCGCGGACGTCGAAGCCGCGCTCGCGGATCTGCCGGAAGGGGACGAGGGCGAGGCTCTCGCCGGGGAGGTCGGCCAGCCGGCCGTAGGCGGCCACGGGGCCGGTCAGCACCTCCACCACGTCGTGGTCGTGACCGGGGGTGCGGCGGCGGAGCAGGGCGAAGGGGCGGTCGTCGGTTGTGAGCTGTGCCAGGTCCATGGGGTCCTCTTCCGTCGGTTCTCGGTGAGGAACGGCCCCGGTGCCGGACACACGGAAGGCCGCCCCTCGGGCGGCCTTCGCGAAGTCGTTGCGGTACGCGCGATCAGTGGGCCGCCGAAGGAGCGGTCCACCACCAGTTCCGGTTCTGGGTCGGGTGCGCGTACATGCCGTCGACCCTAGCGCATCGGTGGCCGGTCTTCGTCTCACTTGGTGAGCGGGGGGAGGGACGGCGGACCGGACCCCGTAATGTTGAGGACGTGACCGTGAACGCTAAGACCAGCGCGAGCGCTGGCAACACCTGGCGAAACCTGCCCGCGGCGCAGCAGCCCGAGTACCCCGACCCCGAGGCTCTGCGCGCCGTCATCGCGGACCTCGAGTCGTATCCGCCGCTCGTCTTCGCGGGCGAGTGCGACCAGCTGCGCGCCCGGATGGCGGCCGTCGCCAAGGGAGAGGCGTTCCTCCTCCAGGGCGGCGACTGCGCCGAGGCGTTCGACGCGGTGTCCGCGGACCAGATCCGCAACAAGCTGAAGACCCTGCTCCAGATGGGCG
Source organism: Streptomyces harenosi (assembly GCF_011008945.1). Taxonomy (GTDB): domain Bacteria; phylum Actinomycetota; class Actinomycetes; order Streptomycetales; family Streptomycetaceae; genus Streptomyces; species Streptomyces harenosi. Next base: position 29,882 of record NZ_WYCT01000039.1, on the reverse strand, counting down.
CCGTGCTCACGTACGCCGCCTCCGTGCCCGTGGTGAAGGTCGGCCGGATCGCCGGGCAGTACTCCAAGCCGCGCTCCAAGCCGACCGAGACCCGCGACGGCGTGACCCTGCCGACCTACCGCGGCGACTCCGTCAACGGCTTCGAGTTCACCGAGGAGGCCCGCGTCCCGGACCCCGAGCGGCTCAAGCGCATGTACCACGCCTCGGCCTCCACGCTGAACCTGGTGCGCGCCTTCACCACCGGCGGCTACGCCGACCTGCGCCAGGTGCACGCCTGGAACCAGGACTTCGTGAAGTCCTCCCCGTCCGGCCAGCGCTACGAGCAGCTCGCCCGCGAGATCGACAACGCGCTGAACTTCATGCACGCCTGCGGGGCCGACCCGGAGGAGTTCAAGACCGTCGAGTTCTACTCCTCGCACGAGGCGCTGCTGCTCGACTACGAGTCCGCCCTGACCCGGGTCGACTCCCGCACCGGGCAGCTCTACGACGTCTCGGCGCACATGGTGTGGATCGGTGAGCGCACCCGCCAGCTCGACCACGCGCACATCGAGTTCGCGTCGAGGATCCGCAACCCGATCGGCATCAAGCTCGGCCCGACGACCACGGCCGAGGAGGCGTTGCAGTACATCGAGCGCCTGGACCCGGAGCGCGAGCCCGGCCGGCTGACCTTCATCGTCCGGATGGGCGCGGACAAGATCCGCGACAAGCTCCCCGAGCTGGTCGAGAAGGTCACCGCCTCCGGCGCCACCGTGGCCTGGGTGACCGACCCGATGCACGGCAACACCTTCGAGGCGGCCTCCGGCCACAAGACCCGCCGCTTCGACGACGTGCTCGACGAGGTCAAGGGCTTCTTCGAGGTCCACAAGGCGCTCGGCACCCACCCCGGCGGCATCCACGTGGAGCTGACCGGCGACGACGTCACCGAGTGCGTGGGCGGCGGCGACGAGATCTTCGTCGACGACCTGCACCAGCGCTACGAGACCGCCTGCGACCCGCGGCTGAACCGCAGCCAGTCGCTGGACCTGGCGTTCCTGGTGGCGGAGATGTACCGGGACCAGTGACGTCCGCCCCCCGCGGGGCACGGCGTCCGGGTGGGGCGCGGATCACACGATCCGCGCCCCACGCGGCTTTTGCGGTCCTTGCGCTACGGGTAAGGTTAGGTTTGCCTCACCGAGGAAGCGGGTGGTGGCACGACCCTGGAATCCCGTCGGGAGGTGGACCGCGTGTTCGTCTGTAGCTGCTTCGGCGTGACCGAGGAGCAGGTGAAGAAGCACGCGGAAGCCGGTGCGTGCACCCCTCGCCAGATCGCCTCGGCCTGCAAGGCGGGCACCGACTGCGGCGGCTGTGTGCGGCGCATCCAGGCCCTGCTGGGCCGCGGCGCCTGCCCCCGCCGGGAACTGGCCGACCGGGGCGAGCCGGCCCTCGCCCGGCTCACTGCCCAGGCGGAGCTGCCCGGCGCCGCCTAGGGGCGGGCGGGCCCTGGTGGCACCCGAGGGGGCTCTGGCCGTCCCTAGTGGGCCGAGTACCCGCCGGTGCCGGGGGAATCCGGCTGGCTCTGCTCGATGACGGTCGACAGGTAGAGCGACTCGCCGAGCTTCTCGATCAGGTCGAGCTGGGTGTCGAGGTAGTCGATGTGGTGCTCCTCGTCGGCGAGGATCGCCTCGAAGACGTTGGCGGACGTGATGTCCCCCTTGGTGCGCATCACCTCCACCCCGCGCCGCAGCCGGTCGATCGCCTCCACCTCGATCTGCCGGTCCGCCTGGAACATCTCCGTCACCGACTGGCCGACCCGGACGTGGAACAGCCGCTGGTAGTTGGGCAGGCCGTCCAGGAGCAGGATCCGGTCGGTGAGCAGCTCGGCGTGCCGCATCTCGTCGAAGGACTCCTCGCGCGTGTACTTCGCGAGTTTCGTCCACCCCTTGTGGTCCTGCAGCTTGGAGTGCAGGAAGTACTGGTTGATCGCGGTGAGCTCGGCGGTCAGTTGCTCGTTGAGCAGTTCGATGACCTCGGGGTCGCCCTGCATGGCGGGGGTTCCTTCCACGTCGAAGAGAACGGGGGAGCTTGCCGCCGCATGATGACACCGCCGCAGAAGATCGTCCAGTAAGTGCTTACTTAGTAAGTAAGGGCATGCTTATTGGGAGTTGTCCCGGTTTGGGGTAGCCCTGGTCGGGTGCATCGGTCCCGGTCTGTCAGGATGGAGACATGGGTCAGCCGGTGGAGCGTGAATCTGGAGAAGCGGTACGGTCCGAGCTTCCGCCGGGGCAGCGCGTGCAGCGCGGCTGGCCGGTGACGCACTACGGGCCGGTCCCCCGGTTCCGGCCCGAGCGCTGGGAGTTCCGGGTCTTCGGCGCCACCGCCGACGGGGAGAAGCACTGCTGGTCCCACGAGGAGTTCACGGCCCTGCCGTACACCACCGTCGTGGCCGATCTGCACTGTGTCACGAAGTACAGCATGCTGGGGGCGGAGTGGGGCGGGATCCCGGCCCGCACGATCCTCGAGCTCGCCCCGCCCGCGCCCGCCGTCACCCATGTGATGGTGTGGGCGGAGTACGGCTTCAGCTCCAATCTGCGCCTGTCCGACTTCGCCTCCGAGCGCACGCTGTTCGCCACCCACAAGGACGGCGAGCTGCTGACCGCCGAGCACGGCTTCCCGCTGCGGCTGATCGTCCCCCATCTGTACGCCTGGAAGGGACCCAAGTGGGTCCGCGGCGTGGAGTACATGACCGCCGACCGCCGGGGCTTCTGGGAGGAGCGCGGCTATCACAACATCGGCGACCCGTGGAAGGAGCAGCGCTACTCCTACCAGGAGGAGCCCGGGGACGGCCCCGAGCTCTGAGCTCCCGCGCGGGCCGGCTCAGTGGTGGTACCGGTGCACCACCGCGTGGCCCTTGCCGCGGCCGATCATCCACTTGTTGACCGGGGTGGTGACGGCGAACGCGACCGCCAGGGCGAGGGCCAGCGCGATCCAGAACAGCGCCGAGTCGAGGTGGGCGTCCATCGCGCCCGGCCAGAGCGCCAGCACGCCGTTGTCGACCAGCTCCATCACCGCGATGGACAGCGTGTCCGCGGCCAGCGCCACCCGGACGGCGGCGCGGAAGCCCACGCCGGCCCGCACGATCCCGCGCAGGGTGAGCGCGTAGCCGAAGAAGAAGGCGAGCGCGATCGCCAGGACCATGGTGGGGACGTCGCCCCACCCCAGCGCGGTGCCGATCACCATGCCGAGCACCTCGCCGATGGCGCACCCGGTGAGGCAGTGCAGGGTGGCGCGGACGGCCGTGGCCCACCCGGTGCCCCCGCCGGACGGGGTGTGCGCGTGCCCCTCGTGCCGGTGGCCGTGCGCGGTGTGTGCGTGGTGTGCGTCGTGCGGCATGACTGCCCCCAGGGCGGGATGACGGTTCCTGCACTCAAGGCAACCCTATACCCCCTAGGGGTATTCCGTATTCCGGGATTCGGGTGATTCCCGGGTCCCGGATCTCGGTACTCCGTGTCCCGCCCGGTTCAGCCGTCGCGCAGCTTCTTCAGCCGCTCCACGTCCGCCGCGTGCCCCTCCTTGCCGCCGGGTGTCTCGATGACCAGCGGCACACCGGCCGTGGCCGGGTGCGTCATCAGCGCCCGGAACGGGTCCTCGCCGATGTGACCGGCGCCGATGTTCGCGTGCCGGTCCTTGTGGGCGCCCGCCACGTCCTTGGAGTCGTTGGCGTGGACCAGCCTGAGCCGGCCCTCGCCGACCGTCTCCACCAGCAGGTCCAGGGTCTGGTGCATGCCGGTGGGGCCGGTCAGGTCGTGCCCGGCGGCGAAGACGTGGCAGGTGTCCAGGCACACGCCCAGCTTCGGATGGGCGTCCAGCGCCTCGAAGTAGGGGCCGAGGTCCCAGGTCCGCGAGCACAGGGAGGCGCCCTGGCCGGCCGTCGGCTCCAGGAGCAGATGCGGGTCGTCGTCGCGGACCAGCTCGTCCAGCAGCGGCAGCATGTGCTCCCGCACCTGCTTGAGCGCCACCGCCCGGTCCCGGCCGCCCGTCGCGCTGCCGGTGTGCACGACGACGCCGAGCGCGCCGATCTCCCGGCCCCGCCGCAGCGAGTGCCGCAGCGACTGCGCCGACCGCTCCACCGTCGCCTCGGTGTGCGAACCGAAGTTGATCAGGTAGGGGGCGTGGACGTAGACGGGGATCGACTCGGCCGCGCACGCCGCGCGGAACGCCTCGTCCTGCCGCGGGTTCCCGGCCGGCGTGGCCCAGCCGCGCGGGTTGGCGACGAAGACCTGCACGGCCTCCGCCTTCAGGTCGCGGGCGTAGGGCAGGCCCACGGAGTGCAGGCCCCCGGCGACCGGGACGTGGGCGCCGACCGGGTTGCGGGTGCGGGGCGAGAGCGGCGCGGGGCCGCTGGGACGGGAGGGGACGGGCCGTTGACTCTTCACCCATTCAGGGTGGCACGAGTCCGGACCGTCTCCTTCCGTCCCCTTCCCGTCCCCTTCCGGGGCGCCCGCGGCGGGTGAGCGGCGGTCAGCGGATCGTGAGGGTGATCCTCGAACCCTTGGGCGCGGTGTCGCCGCCCTCCACGGACTGGCTCTTGACGGTGTCGCCGAACAGCCCCAGCAGCCCGCGGTCCTCCTTCACCTCGAAGCCCGCGTCCTCCAGCGCGCGCCGGGCGTCGTCCACGCTGTCGCCGACCACGTCCGGGACCTCGGCCATCTCCGGGCCCTTGGACAGCGTCAGGGTCACGGTGTCGCCCTCGGCCGCCCGGCGGCCCGAGCCGGGCGACTGCCGGGCGACCTGGCCCTTGTCGTACTCGGAGGTGACCTGGTCGGCGGAGACGCGCACCTTCAGGCCGGCCTCCTCCAGGGCGGCCTTCGCCTCGTCCAGGTCCTCGCCGGTGACGTCGGGCACCTCCACCGGGCGGCCCTTGCTGACGGTGAGCGCGACGGCCGCGCCCGCGCGCACGCGGGTGCCGGTGGCCGGGTGGGTGGAGATCACGAAGCCCTCGGGGACGTCCTCGCTGAACGCCCGTGTGACCATGCCGGGCTCCAGGCCCTCCTGCCGCAGCACGGTCCGCGCCTTGTCCAGCCGGTAGCCCGCCAGGTCGGGCAGCTTCACGAACTCGGGACCGTCGGAGATGGTGAGCGAGACCGCGTCGTTGCCGCGGATGCGGGCGCCCGGCCCGGGTTCGGTGTCGATGACCGAGCCGCGCTCGACCGTGTCGCTGTGCGCGTGCCGGACCGCGCCGACCTCCAGGCCGGCCCGCTCCAGCCGGTCCCGGGCCTGCGCCTCGGTCTTCTCCAGCAGCGGCGGCACCTGGGTGAACTGGCCGGAGTTGATGTACCACACGCCCGCGGCGGCGCCGAGCACGAGCAGCACGGCGGTGACGATCGCCAGCGGGCCGCGCCGGACGGCCGGGCGGCGGCGCGGCGCGACGGGCGCCGGGGGCTCCAGCCGGCTGGTGCGGTGCAGCCCGCCGTCCGGGCCGTACCGGCCCTCGCCGTCGTCCGCGTCCTCCCCGTCGACGGGCAGCGGCCGGGGCAGGGTCAGCGCGCGGGGGAGCACGCTCGTGCGGTCCTCGGCCCGGTCGTGCTCCGCGGCCAGCGCCTGCGGCGGCACCGCGTCCAGTTGCTCCGCGGTGAGCGCCGCGCGTGCCCCGCGGGCCAGCGCGAGCAGCGCCACGGCGTCGTGCGGCCGGATCTCCGGGGTGCGCGCGGTGGCCGAGGCGACCAGCTCGTCCAGCTCGTACGGCAGCCCCGGCACGGCGGCCGAGGGGGCGGGGACGTCCTCGTTCAGGTGCCGGTAGAGCACCTGGGCCGGGGTGCCGCCGGCGTGCGGCCTGGCCCCGGTGAGCATCTCGTACAGGACGACACCGCACGCGTAGACGTCGACCCGCGGATCGGCCGTGCCCTGCTCGATCTGCTCGGGCGCCAGGTAGGAGACGGTGCCGAGGACGGCCCCGGTGGTGTCGGTGACCGTGTCCACGGCGCGGACCAGCCCGAAGTCGGCCACCTTGACCCGGCCGTCGTCGCCTATGAGGACGTTCTCCGGCTTCATGTCCCGGTGCACGAACCCGGCGCGGTGCGCCGCGCCCAGCGCGGCCAGCACCGGCTCCAGGATGTCCAGCGCGGCCCGGGGCTGGAGCGCCCCGCGCTCGCGCAGCACGTCGCGCAGGGTGCAGCCGGAGACGTACTCCATGGCCAGGTAGACGTAGGCCCCGTCGGTGCCCTGGTCGAAGACCTGGACGACGTTGGGGTGGGCGAGCCGGGCCACCGACTTGGCCTCGCGGATGAACCGCTCGACGAAGGAGGCGTCGGCCGCGAGCGCCGGGTGCATCACCTTGAGCGCGAGCACGCGGTCCAGGCGGGTGTCCACGGCCCGGTAGACCGTGGCCATCCCGCCGACCGCGATCCGCGCGTCGACGCGGTACCGGCCGTCGAGCAGTCGCCCGACCAGAGGGTCCTGAAGGGTCGTGTCCACGCAGGCGAGTCTACGAGCCGCCGCCGGCGCCGCTCACCGCCGAGGCGGACCGGTGACCGCCCGCGAGCCCGGCACGAGCCGGACGGGAGGCCTAGAACGCGGGCCGCTCCGGGTCCAGCCGGGCCAGGCCCTCCGACGGCGAGGACGCCTCGGCGAAGTGGCGCCGGGGGATGCGCCCCGCCCGCCGGGCCAGCCGGCCCGCCTCCACCGCGTGCCGCATCGCCTCGGCCATCAGCACCGGCTCCTGCGCCCGGGTCACCGCCGAGGCGAGCATCACACCGGCGCACCCCAGCTCCATCGCCAGCGCGGCGTCCGAGGCCGTGCCCGCGCCCGCGTCCAGGATCACCGGCACGCGCGCCTGTTCCACGATCAGCCGGAAGTTGTGCGGGTTGCGGATGCCGAGCCCGGAGCCGATCGGCGAGCCGAGCGGCATGACGGCGGCGCACCCGACCTCCTCCAGCTTGCGCGCCAGCACGGGGTCGTCGTTGGTGTACGGCAGCACCGTGAACCCGTCGTCGACCAGCGTCTCGGCCGCCTCCAGCAGCTCGATCGGATCGGGCAGCAGGGTCCGCTCGTCGGCGATGACCTCCAGCTTGACCAGATCGGTGCCCAGGGCCTCGCGCGCCAGGCGGGCGGTCAGCACCGCCTCGCCGGCCGTGAAGCAGCCCGCCGTGTTCGGCAGCACGCGGATGCCGAGCCTGTCCAGCACCGACAGCACGGACCCGTGCACCGAGGGGTTCACGCGCCGCATCGCGACCGTGGTCAGCTCGGTCCCGGAGGCGACGAGCGCCCGCTCCAGCACGTCGAGGCTGGGCGCCCCGCCCGTGCCCATGATCAGTCGGGACGTGAAGGCCGTCCCGCCGAGGACGAAGGGATCGTCGGCCATGGTTCAGCCTCCTTGGACGGCGGTGAGTACTTCGACGCGGTCGCCCTCGGACAGGGCCGTGCCGGGCCACTGCGCGCGCGGGACGACGGTTTCGTTCAGGGCGGCGGCCACTCCGGACGGTGCCCGGGTGAGGGACCTCACCAGGGCGTCGAGGGCCGTGCCGGGAGCCACCTCGCGCGGCTCCCCGTTGACCAGGACGTTCATGCGGACTGCTCCGTGAGTGCGGGGGTGGTGGTGAAGCGCCCGGGGGTGAAGGCGCGGGCCTCGGCGGGGAGCTCCCCGGTGGTCAGGACGTGCGCCATGACGTCGCCGGTGACCGGGGTGAGCAGCACGCCGTTGCGGTAGTGCCCGGTGGCCAGCAGCAGGCCCTCCAGCGCGGTCGGGCCGAGCAGCGGCGCGTTGTCGGGGGAGCCCGGGCGCAGGCCCGCGCGGGTCTCCGTCAGCGGCAGCTCCGTGATGCCGGGGACCAGCTCGTGGGCGTCGCGCAGCAGCTCGTACACGCCGCCGGCGGTCACCGTGGTGTCCCAGCCCATCTCCTCGCTGGTCGCCCCGACGACCAGTTCCCCGCTCTCCCGGGGCACCAGGTACAGGGCGTTGCCGCGCACCACGGCGCGCACGGTGCGGTTCAGCAGCGGCGCCCGTCCCCCGGGCATCGCCAGCCGGACCACCTGGCCCTTGACGGGCCGCACCGGGGGCAGCACGGCGTCCGGCACGCCCGCCAGCCGCCCGCTGAGGCTGCCCGCGGCCAGCACCGTCCGGCCGGCCCCGAGCGCCGTGCCGTCGGCGGTGACGACCCCGGCCGCCCGGTCCCGGACGACGGTGAGCCGGTCGGCCCACGCCCGGTGGAAGACCACGCCCGCCCGCTCGCAGGCGGTCACGAGGGCCGCGGCCAGGCGCCGCGGGTCGATCTGGTGGTCGCCGTCCACCCGGAGCCCGCCGCGCACACCGGGCGCGAGCATCGGCTCCAGGCGCCGGCACTCCCGGCCCGACAGCCACTCCGCCACCAGCCCCGACTGGAGCTGGAAGGCGTGCAGCTCCCGCAGATGGGCGCGGTCGTCGGCGTCCAGGGCGACGGCGAGGGTGCCGCACCGGCGGTAGCCGAGGTCGTGACCGGTGGCCTCGGTGAGCTCGGCGGCGAACTCCGGATACCGGCGCGCGGAGGCGACGTTCAGGGCGAGCAGGGTCTGCTCGCCGTAGTGCAGTTCCGTGACGGCGGCCAGCATCCCGGCCGCCACCTGGGCGGCCCCGCCGCCCGGTTCGGGGTCCACCAGGGCCGTGGCGAACCCGCGCTGCGCGGCCCGCCAGGCCGTGACCAGGCCGATGATCCCGCCCCCGACGACAAGGACGTCTGCGGTGTCGGACGTGCGTGACATGGGCGTCCAGCCCCTCCCTTCGCCGGCATGACCCGGATCAGGTTCGTACGGTCGGAGGCCGCCAGCCTCCCTCTCAGCCCGGTGCGTCCGGGCTCCCGCGAGTGCTTTACGTTGGCCACCCTAGCCGTAGCTGTCGCATGTCTGTAAGGGAGCCTTCGTCCATGGCCCGTTCGCTGCACGGTCTCGTGCTCGCCCCCGTCGCCGACCAGGCGCCGGGCCAGGTGGGCACCCGCACCCGGTTCACCTACCACGAGAAGGACGGCGAGGTCTGGGCCGAGTACGCGGGCGGCGACGTGGTGCGCGGGTTCCTGGTGGGCACCCGCGAGGGCGACCGGCTCGACTTCCGGTACGTGCAGCTCAAGACCGACGGCAGCACGTCGTCGGGGCACTGCCGGTCGGCGGTCGTGGAACTGCCCGACGGGCGGGTGCGCCTGGAGGAGAGCTGGGAGTGGGAGTCGCAGCCGGGCGCCGGGACGAGCGTGGTGGAGCAGATCGCGGCGCCGGACGGTGACTGATGTCCCGTCAGGTGCCCGTGGCGACGCCGGTGTCTATGGTGATCGGGTGAGCGAGCGCAGTCGGGAAGCGGGCAGGACGGGCGAGCCGGGACGGCCGGGGGAGACGGAGGTACCGGCGCCGCGCCGGGTGGTCGTGGTGGGCGCGGGCATGGCGGGCGTGCAGACCGCCGCCGCCCTGCGCGAGCAGGGCTTCACCGGCACCGTGACGCTGATCGGCGCCGAACCCCACCAGCCCTACGACCGGCCCCCGCTGTCCAAGGCGATCCTGCTCGGCACCGCCGAGCACTCCGCCTTCGACATCGACTTCGAGGCGCTCGGCATCGACCTCCGGCTGGGCTGCGAGGCGCTGGCCCTGCGCCCCGAGGCGCACGTCCTGGACACCTCCGCGGGGCCCGTCCCCTACGACGTCCTGGTCCTCGCCACCGGCGCCGAACCGGTCCGCCTGCCGGGCGCGGAGGGCGTGCCCGGCGTCCACCTGCTGCGCACCCTGGACGACGCCGAACGGCTGCGCCCGGTCCTCGCCCGGCAGCACGACGTGGTGGTCGTGGGCGCCGGCTGGATCGGCGCCGAGTTCGCGACGGCCGCGCGGGAGGCGGGCTGCGCGGTGACGGTCGTGGAGGCCGCCGACCGCCCGCTCGCCGGGGCGCTGCCCGCCGAGGTGGCCGCGCCGATGGCGGCCTGGTACGCCGACGCGGGCGCCGGCCTGCGCACCCGCGCGCGCGTGGAGCGCGTCGAGCCGGGCGCGGTGGTCCTGGGCGACGGCACCCGGCTGCCCGCGGGCGCCGTCGTCGTCGGCATCGGCGCCCGGCCCGCCACCGCCTGGCTGGCCGGCTCCGGCGTCGAGCTGGGCGCCCACGGCGAGGTGGTGGCCGACGACCGGCTGCGCACCGGCGTGCCGGACGTCTACGCGGTGGGCGACTGCGCCTCCTTCCCGTCGGCGCGCTACGGCACCCGCCTGATGGTCCACCACTGGGACAACGCCCTCCAGGGACCCCGCACGGTCGCCGCCGACATCGTGACCGGGGCCGCGCCGGCCTACGATCCGGTGCCCTACTTCTGGTCCGAGCAGTTCGGCCGGTTCGTCCAGTACGCGGGCCACCACCCCGCGGCCGACACCACCGTGTGGCGCGGCGACCCCTCCGGGCCCGCCTGGACCGTGTGCTGGCTGCGGGAGAACCGGCTGGCCGGGCTGCTGGCGGTGGGGCGCCCCCGGGACCTCGCCCAGGGCAGGCGGCTGATCGAGGCCGGCACGCCCATGGACCCGGAGCTGCTGGCGGACGCGGCCCGGCCGCTGAAGTCGGCCACCGCCTGACCCGGGGAGGGCCCGGAAAACCCTCCGTCGGCCCAGGTGGGGCGGGGTCCGGTTTCCCACTGTCAGTGCCGGATGGCAGGCTGGAGGCGTGACCGAGATTGACGCAAAGATCGATGCTCTCGTCCCCGCATGGCTCACCCTGCCCGACATCGCGGAGATGCTCGGGGTCGAGGTGACCCGCGTGCGCCAGTTGGTGAAGGACGGCCAGCTCATCGCCGTGCGCCGCGGGGAGAACCGCGCGCTGCACGTCCCCGCGGACTTCATCGACGGGGACAAGGTCGTCAAGGGCCTGTCCGGAACCCTGACGCTCCTGCGGGACGACGGCTTCACGGTCGAAGAGATGCTGGAGTGGCTCTTCACGCCCGACCCGACCCTGCCCGGCACCCCCGCGCAGGCGCTGCGCGAGAATCGCGGCACGGAGGTGAAGCGCCGCGCCCAGGCGCTCGCCGTCTGACCGACCTACCGTCCGGCGTGCGGGCCGCGGCCGGCCGGGGCCACGGCCCCGGCGCGGTGCGGCCCGCACGCCACCGACACCGGGGGGACATCCCGCATGCCCGACACCGCCGCCACCGCCCGCGACCGGCTCGCCGGCGCCCTGCTCTACCTCTGCACGGACGCCCGCACCCGTCAGGGCGACCTGCCCGAGTTCCTGGACGCGGTGCTGGCCGGCGGCGTCGACATCGTGCAGTTGCGCGACAAGGGCATGGAGGCGGGCGAGGAGCTGGAGCACCTGGAGGTCTTCGCCGACGCCTGCGCCCGGCACGGCAAGCTCCTCGCGGTCAACGACCGCGCCGACGTCGCGCACGCCGCCCGCGCCGACGTCCTCCACCTCGGCCAGGGCGACCTGCCGGTGCCCGCCGCCCGCGCCGTTCTCGGCGACGGCGTGCTCATAGGCCGCTCCACCCACGCCGAGTCCGAGGCCGCCGCGGCCGCCGTCCAGGAGGGCGTGGACTACTTCTGCACCGGCCCGTGCTGGCCGACCCCCACCAAGCCCGGCCGCCACGCGCCCGGCCTGGACCTGGTCCGGTACACGGCCGCGCTCGGCACCGAGCGGCCCTGGTTCGCCATCGGCGGCATCGATCTGGACAACCTCGACGAGGTCCTTCAGGCGGGCGCCCGGCGCGTCGTCGTGGTCCGCGCGATCACGGAGGCGGACGACCCGGGTGCGGCGGCGGCGGAGTTCGCCGAGCGGCTGCGCCAGGCGTAGGACAGGCGTAGGAGCGGCCCGGCGACGAGCCCCGCCTCGCGGCGAGCTGTCCAAGGAGTGGACAACAAACCGACATACCGGGCGAATCTCCCGGCTCCGGTTGGGGGACCGACGCCCCCTGGCTAACCTGCCCGTATGGCCCTCGGAACCGCATCCACCAGGACTGATCGCGCACGGACCGTGCGCGACATCCTCGCCGCCGGCAAGACGACGTACTCGTTCGAGTTCTCGGCGCCCAAGACCCCCAAGGGCCAGCGGAACCTGTGGAGTGCGCTGAGGAGGGTGGAGGCGGTCGCCCCGGACTTCGTCTCCGTGACGTACGGGGCCGGCGGTTCCACCCGGGCGGGCACGGTCAAGGAGACCCAGCAGATCGTCGCCGACACCACCCTGACGCCGGTCGCCCACCTCACCGCCGTCAACCACTCCATCGCGGAGCTGCGCAACATCATCGGCCAGTACGCGGACGCCGGCATCCGCAACATGCTGGCCGTCCGGGGCGACCCGCCCGGCGACCCGATGGGCGAGTGGGTCCCGCACCCGCGGGGCCTGACCTACGCGGCCGAGCTGGTCCGCCTCATCAAGGAGTCGGGCGACTTCTGCGTGGGGGTGGCGGCCTTCCCGGAGATGCACCCGCGCTCCGCCGACTGGGACACGGACGTCGCCCACTTCGTCGACAAGTGCCGGGCCGGCGCCGACTACGCGATCACGCAGATGTTCTTCCAGCCCGAGTCCTATCTGCGCCTGCGCGACAAGGTCGCCGCGGCCGGCTGCCAGACCCCGATCATCCCCGAGGTCATGCCGGTGACCAGCGTGAAGATGCTGGAGCGGCTGCCCAAGCTCAGCAACGCCTCCTTCCCGGACGAGCTGAAAGAGCGGATCCTCGCGGCACAGGACGATCCGGCGGCGGTACGCTCCATTGGCATCGACTTCGCCACGGAGTTCTGCGCGCGGCTGCTGGCCGAGGGGGTCCCCGGCCTGCACTTCATCACGCTCAACAACTCCACGGCGACGCTGGAGATCTACGAGAACCTGGGCCTGCATCACCCACCGCAGGACTAGACCGTCGCACGGGCGTACGACACACTGCGAAGCGTCCACTGGGAGAGGGGCGTACATGGGCTGGACGGTCCTCTACATCGCGTTCGGCATCGTCGCGCTGTGGCTGCTCGGCGAGGTGCTGCTGCAGTACAAGGCGCGCCTGCGCTGGCGGCTGCTGGCCTTCACCGGCTTCCTCGGCGTGGTGGCCGGGGTGCTGGTCCCCTCCGTCGTCGTCATCGCGCTGGGCGCGGCGGCCTTCGCGGTCGGCCAGACCTTCGTCACGCTGTCCTTCCGCCGCGGCTTCGCCGCCGGCTGGGCGGTCTCCGCGCCGGGGCTGGCCCGCGACCGGCGCCGCCGCGCCGAGCAGGCCCGCCGGGAGCCGGCCCTCCAGGTCTCTGCCCTGGAGGCGGACGAGGCCGGTCACGCAGACGACGGCACCCGGGTCCAGGAGCAGGTCTCCTACGGCCAGGACGACGACTACGACCGCGACGACGTCTTCACCCCCGCGCGCCCCGTCGCGGCCGCGGAGACCACCGCCGTCTACCAGCCGCTGCCCCTGCCGGACGACACCGCTTCGTACGGCGTGTACGGCGACCCCGCCCAGGCGCCGCACGGCCAGGACCCGCACGCGCCGGTCGGCGGGGCCGCCGCCCAGCCCTACGCCTACGACGGCTTCGGGCACGGCGAGCACGGGTACGGCTACGACACCGCGGGCGGGGAGCAGTACGCCGCCTACTCCGACCCGTACATCGGCACCCACGCCTACGGCGGCGCCGCGTACGACACGGGCCACCCGCAGGGTCACGCCGGACCGGGCTACGGGCAGGACCCGTACGCCACCGGCGGCTACGGCCCGGCCCCCTCCGGCAGCGTGTGGGTCCCCCAGCAGCGCACCACCGACGAGCCGCCCTACGGCGGGGAGCTCCCGCCGGAGCAGCAGCCCTACCCGTACCAGGGCGGCGGGCAGCCGCAGGGCCAGGGCCTCGACGAGCAGTACCGCTACTGAGCCCGCCGGGGCCCCGCCACCGGCCCCGCCCGCCCGGCCGGTCCGCTCACCTGGAGCCCCGGAACCCGGGCCCTTCCACGATCAGCCCGGCCACCAGGGCGCCCGACATGCCGGCGTGCGGCAGGCCGCCGCCGGGGTGCGACCAGCCGCCCACGGTGAACAGGCCGCCCAGGCGCGTGCCGTTCGACGGGTGCAGCAGCCGCCCCCCGGCCGCCGCCAGCGCCGGCGGCGGAACCGCGCCGTCCGCGGCACCGGTCGCCGCTTCGACATCGGCCGGGGTGCGCACCTCGTGCCACAGCAGGCGGTCGCGCAGGCCGGGCACGGCGCGCTCGGCGGCGGTGATCAGCTCCTCGGCGTGCTCCCGGCCTCCCGCGCCGGGCCGGGCGGGCACCACCGCGGTCAGGGTGACCGCCTCGTGCTCCGCGTCCGGGACCAGCCGCGGGTCGTCGGGGCGCAGGACGGTGACCGTCGGCCGCGCGGCCGGCCGGGGCGCCGCCCCGAACAGCGACTCCAGCTCGGCCTCCCGGTCCGGCGTGTGCACCACGGTGCGGTGGGCCGTGCCCGCGGGGCGGGCACCGCGCAGCGCCAGCAGCACCGTCAGCCGGCTCGCCGTGCCGCGCTGCGGCGGCACCTCGCCGTCGCCCCGGACCGGGGCCCCGCCCAGGAGGCGGTCCAGCACCCCGGGGGCGACGCCGGCGACCACGTGGTCCGCCTCCGCGGCCGTCCCGTCGGCGAGCTCGACACCCGCAGCCCGGCCGTCCTTCTCGGTGATGCCGGTGACCTCGGCGCCGAACCGGAACTCCACCCCGCGCGCCCGGCACCGCTCATGCACGGCGGCCGCCAGCTCCCGCAGCCCCCCGCGCACGTACCAGGTGCCGAAGGCGTGCTCCATGTACGGCAGCACGGCCGCGCTCGCCGGCGTGCGGCGGGGGTCGAGGCCGCAGGCGAGCGCGTGGCTCTCCAGCAGGGCGGCCAGCCGGGCGTCGCGCAGCTCCCAGGCGCCGATCTCGGCGAGCGTGCCGGCCCGGCGGGTGCGCAGCAGCCGCTTGTGGGGGAGCGCAGGGTAGGGCTCGCGCTCGCCCAGCACCCGCCAGTCGGGCCACAGCGGCTCCTCCAGCAGCGGCCGGCGCGTGCGGTCCCAGGCGTCGCGGGCCCGCACCAGGAAGTCGCCCCAGCGCTGCCCGGCGCCCCGGCCGAGCGCCTCGTCCAGCGCGGTGACCACGCCCGCGCGGGAGGCGTTGGGCACCGCGACCTCGGTGCCGTCGGCGAACAGGTGCCGGGACGAGGGATCGACCTGGACCAGACCGACGCACTCCTCCAGCGGCTCCCGGCCGGTCTTGACGAACAGGTCGCGCCAGACCGCGGGCAGGGGCAGCAGTCCGGGGCCGGTGTCGAAGGCGAAGCCGTCCCGCTCGAAGCGGCGCAGCGCCCCGCCGTACGTCTCCGTCCGCTCGTACACCGTCACCCGGTGGCCCGCGACGGCCAGCCGGGCGGCGGCCGCCATCGCGCCCATCCCGGCGCCGATCACCGCAATCCGTGCCATGTCCGGGACTTTATCGGCCGGCCCCGGCCGCGCCGCCCCAGGGGCCGGGTCCCCTCCCCGCGGCGCTCCGGCGTCGGTGGGCGACGGGGGAGTACCGGCGCGGAGGCGATGGGCCCCACCGGGCGGCGCGGGGCCGTGGGCCGGAGTGCGCAGGACTGAGTATCCGTACCTAGTGCGCGAGATGAGTACCCGCGCGGATGGGGCCCGACCTGCGAAAACGAGAGAGTGGAGACACGGACGGGGGCGCGGCCGCGGCACCGGCGACACGGGGCGCCGGAACGCGGCGGCCCCAGGTCCGCTCCTTCCGCCGGCGCGGCCGGCGGGAGCGAGGCACGGGGGAACCGGGGGGCGACCGGAAACGGGGGTCTCGCGGGGGGACGTACGGGGGAGCACGAGGGAGCGCCGGTCCGGCGGTGGCCCGCGGGGGACGCGGCCACACCGGGCCGGCGCTTCCGTGCGCGCCGCCGCCTCAGGGGCGGTGGCCGCCGACCCGGCCCTGGAGCAGCCGCGACAGGGCCGCGTGCACGTCGTCCAGGGAGCGCTCCGGCTGGAAGGACTTCCAGTCCAGCGCCGCCACCAGGACCATGCCGACCAGCGCGGCCGCGGTCAGCGGCACATCGATCTCCTCGCTCAGCTCGCCGCCGCGCACGCCCTCGCGCAGCACGTCCTCGACGACCGCGACGGCCTCCTGGCGGACCACCATCAGCGTGGACTGCCAGGCCCGGTTGGTGCGCCACAGCTCGGCCACGTAGAGCTGGGTGAAGGCCGGGTAGCGGTCGATGAAGACCAGGCCCGCGCGGATCATCGCGTCCAGGGCGTCGACCTTGCCGCCGCCCCGGCGGGCCGTCTCCTCGGCCGCCTCCCGCAGGGAGGCGGTGAGCAGCCCCACACCGTGCCGCAGCAGCTCCTCGAAGAGCACGGACTTGCTGGCGAAGTTGTAGTAGACCGTGCCCTTCGCGACCCCGGCCCGTTCGGCGATCTCGTCGACGGTGGTCGCGGAGAAGCCCTGCTCGGCGATGAGCGTGACGGCCGCCTCGTAGAGCTTCTGCCGGGTGGCCTCGCGGCGGCTGCTGCCGTGCGAGGTGGCGATGCTGCTTTCCATGGCCCCGATTGTCACAGGAACCGTCCCGGGGCCGTCACCGCAGGGTTCACAGGCTCAGCTCCGGGTGCAGCCGGTCCAGGGTCCACACCTGCCGGCGGCGGGCCGACAGCGCGGTCAGCGCGAGGGCGGCCGCGGTGAAGGCGGCGAGCACCGCGCACCCCTGCCACACCGGTTCCAGGCCGCCGCCCGTGATCAGCCTCCGGAGCGCCTCGACGACGTAGCTCATCGGCAGGAACGGGTGGAGGGCGTTGAAGAAGCCCGGACTGGTCTGCACGGGATAGGTACCGCCGGCGGAGGTGAGCTGGAGCATCAGCAGCGCGAGGACGAGGATGCGGCCCGCCGCCCCGAAGCGCGCGTTCAGCCACTGCACGATCGCCGCGAAGCACGCCGTCACCAGGAACAGGAAGCCCACCGTCCCCGCGGCGCGGGCCATCTCCAGGCCGACCGCCCAGTGCAGCACGGACATCAGGGCCACCGTCTGCAGCACCCCGATCGCGACCACCGGCAGCCAGCCCGCCAGCGCGATCCGCCACGCCGAGGCGCCCGCGGCGAGCGCGCGCCGGTTCATCGGCGCGATCAGCATGTACGCCACCATCGCGCCCACCCACAGCGACAGCGGGATGAAGTACGGGGCGAAACCGGTGCCGTAGTTGGGCGCCTTGTGCAGGTCCTGGGAGACGAGCCGGACCGGGTCGGCCATCACCCCGGTGCGCTCGTCGCGCTCGTCGTCGTCGTAGTCGGGGATCCGCCCGGCGCCTTCGTGCAGCCCGCCGGCGAGCTCGCGCGAGCCGTCGGCCAGCTTGAACATGCCGCCGCTCAGGTCCTCGGCGCCCGTCTTCAGATCGCCGACGCCCCGGTCCAGCTCGGCCGCGCCGCCGCTGGCCGTGGCGAGCCCCTGACGCAGTTCCCCGGCGCCCGCGGCGACCTTCGCCGCGCCCGCGTCCAGTTCGTGGATCCTGGCCACGGCGTCGTCGAGGTCCGCGGACAGGCGCGGGCCGCGCTCGGCCAGGGCCCGGGCCTGCTTCTGGAGGGTGGCCAGGTGCCGGTCGAGGTCGTCCAGGTCGGCCTTGCGGCCGGTGACCAGGGTGTCGACGTCGTCGGCGACGGCCGCCACGCGGGCGGCGGCGTCCTTGGCCTTCTCCAGGTCGGAGCAGGCGGCGTCGGGCAGCGCCGGGTCAGCGCAGCGCGCCGCGTGGGCCTCGGCCAGGGCCGCGGCCTCCGCGCGGGCGTCCTCGGCGGCGGTGCCGGCCCGGTCCGCCAGGGTGCCCAGGTCGCCGCGGAGCGCCCCGGAGGCGTCGGCGACGAACCGGGCGGTCTCCCCGATGGCCTTCTCGTTGTCCTGGAGGAAGGGGCCCACCTTGCCGGCGACGGCGTCGACCTTGCCGGCGAGGGTCCGGGTGCCCTCCGCGACCCGGCGGGCGCCGTCCTCCAGGTCGTCGGCGCCCTGGTGGAGCCTGGTCAGCCCCTGGGACAGCTCGCCGCTGCCGTCCTTGGCGTCCTTCAGGCCGTGGGCGAGGTCCTGGGAGCCGCGCTCCGCCTTCCCGATGCCGCCCTCGAGCGTGTCGGCCCCCTCGGCCGCCTTGACGGTCTCGCCGTGGATGTCGGAGAAGGAGACGAAGATCCGGTCCAGGAACGACCGCGACGCCTTGGTGGACGCCGCCTGGCGCACCTCGCCGAAGACCGTCCGCGAGATCTGCCCGACGATGTAGTTGTTCGCGTCGTTGGTACGGACCTGGAGGGCGCCCGTCTCCGGGGAGTCGCCCGAGCTGGAGGCGACGCGCTCGCTGAAGTCGGCGGGCATGGTGAGGGACAGGTAGTACCTGCCGTCCTCCAGGCCCTCGCGGGCCTCGGCGGCGCTCACCTCGTGCCAGTCGAAGGTGTCGCTGTCGCGCAGCCCCTCGACGATGTCGTCGCCCGCCGTGATCCGCTCGCCGCCGGCCGACGCCCCCTCGTCCTCGTTCACGAGGGCCACGGGGATGCGGTCCAGCCGGCCGTACGGGTCCCAGAAGGACCACAGGTACAGGGCTCCGTACAGCAGGGGCAGCACCAGCAGCGCCACCAGGGCGGCACGCGGCAGCCGGCCGCGCCCGAAGCGCCTCAGCTCAAGCGCGGCCAGTTTCGGCGAGCGCATCGGCCTTCTCCTTCCGCTCGTCGTGCCGGTCGCCGCGGGTGGACACGGTGCGGACGCCCTCGGGTGCCTGGCTGCACACGGCGAGGACGGTGACGCCGGAGGCGGCCAGGGCCCCGAGCAGCGCCCAGAGCCCCTGCCGCTCGGCGTCGGAGAGCTTCAGGTCGGCGTCGTCGACGCCGAGCAGCCGCGGGCGCCCGATCAGCGCCAGGGCGACCGACAGGCGCAGCGCCTGAAGCCGCTCCAGGTCCCGCACGGCGGTGCGCGGCCCCTTGGGCAGCGCCTCCCGGTCCAGCCCCGCGGCGGCCAGCGCGGTGTCGATGCGCAGCCGGCTCTCCGCCGCGCGTGTGCCGCGGGGGCGCAGCAGCGCGCGCAGCGAGCCGCCGAACCGGCGTTCCATGAGCGCGCGCTCGCGCAGGTGCTCCTCGACGGTCAGGGCCGGATCGAGGTCGGTGACGCCCGGGACGTGCGCCAGCGCGCTGAGCCGGCGCACGGCCGCCATCCGGCGCGGCAGCGCCGCCCCGCCCACGGCGGCGGTGCCCTCGGTGGGCTTCATCCGCCCGGTCAGGGTGAGCAGCAGCGACGTACGGCCCGACCCAGACGGCCCCTCGACCGCGAGGAGCGAGCCGGGTTCCGCCTCGATGCCGATTCCCCGGTACACCCACCCGCGCGGGCCCTTCAGGCCCAGCCCCCGCGCGGTGAGGCCGACTCCTCCCACAGCATCCCCCTGCATCCCGCGACATCCCTCCGCATCCGGCGACCGAATTTGTACTGACTGGTCAGTGCAAAAACTATCCCGAACCTCCGGGCGAGGCAAAAGCCCAGGTCAGAACGGATTGTCAGTGGCATACCTCACGATGGGTACATACGGCCACAGTGCCGTCACGCAGACGACAGGAGGTTCGTCATGGCCAACCCCTCCGCAGCCGCCGCCCGCCGGCGCCGCGTCCCCGGCCCTGCCCCCTCACTGACCGGCCCCGCGAGCGACGTCCACCCCGTGCTCCGCCGGGCAACGGCCCCGCCCGCCGCGCTGGACCTGCTCGCCAAGGCCCGCGCCGGCCTGGAGGAGGCCACCGTCCTGGAGACCCCCAACGAGCGGTACGCCACGGCCCACCTCGCCGCCCTGCGCACCGCCGCCGCCGTGCTGGCCGCGCGCGGGCGGCCGGAGACCACGCCCCGGGCCCGGGCCCGCATCCGCAGCGCCTGGGAGGTGCTGCCGGAGATCGCGCCCGAGCTCTCCGAGTGGAGCGCGCTGTTCGCCTCGGGCGCCGGGCGCCGCGCCCGGGCCGAGGCCGGTATCGAGGGCGCGGCCGGCAGCCGTGACGCCGACGACCTGATACGGGACGCGGCGATGTTCCTGCGCCTGGTGGAGCGGATGCTGAACCTCCAGCCGGTCCTGCCCCAGCCGCGCCAGGACGCCGAGGGGGACCGGGCGGAGGGGGACGGCCGCGGTGGCGGTCGCGGCGGCGGCCTGCCGGACGCGGGCTGACCGGCGGGCACCGGTCGCGCCGGGCCGCCCTGCCCGGCCGCCGGCGTGAGCCGCCTGTGCGGGCCGCCGGCGTGAGCCGCTGTACGGGCCGCCCTGCCCCGGCCGCCGGCTTGAGCCGCCTCTGTGCGCGCGCCGCCGCACGGGCCGCGCCGCCGGTCACCGGTGCCGAGCTGGCCTACCGGGGTGACCGCGCGGGGCAACGGAGGCAATAGGGTGGGGAAGCCGGAAAAGCAGCCTTCCTTCCCGCAGCCGGGCCGGAAGGCACCCCGTTCGCTCCGCCGCAGACGAGGCGGTGCCGCGCCGAGGAGTCAAACTGCCGTGTCGGACCCGATGCGCCCCCGCGCTTCCCTCCGTACCGCCGTGGTCTGGGAGGTCCTCCAGGACGCCCTCGACCGCCGGGTCAAGGCGACGGGTCGCCAGGCGCTCGACGTCCTCGACACCGGAGGCGGCAGCGGCAAGTTCGCCGTGCCCGTGGCCCGCCTCGGCCACCGCGTCACCGTCGTCGACCCCAGCCCCAACGCGCTGTTCGCCCTGGAGCGCCGCGCCGCCGAGGCCGGTGTCGCCGACCGGGTGCGGGGTGTGCAGGGAGACGCCCACGGCCTCTTCGACGTCGCCGAGCGCGGCGGCTACGACGCGGTGCTGTGCCACGGCGTCCTGGAGTACGTCGACGACCCGGCCGAGGGCATCCGCAACGCGGTGGCCGCCCTGCGTGCCGAGGGCGTCCTGAGCCTGCTCGCCGCCGGACTGGGCGGCGCCGTGCTGGCCCGCGCCCTCGCCGGCCACTTCACCGAGGCCAAGCAGGCCCTGGAGGACCCGGACGGGCGCTGGGGCTCGGGCGACCCCGTGCCGCGCCGCTTCACCGCCGAACAGCTCACCGGCCTGGTCGAGGGCGCGGGCCTGCGGGTCGGCGCCGTGCACGGGGTGCGGGTCTTCGCCGACCTCGTCCCCGGCGTGCTGGTGGACACCGAGCCCGGGGCGCTGGACGCGCTGCTGAGGCTGGAGGCCGCGGCGGCCGAGCTCCCGGCCTTCCACTCCGTGGCCACCCAGCTCCATGTGCTCGGTGAGACTCGAGTGACGGACGGGGACAGCGGGGTCGCAGGTGCCGGTGAGCCGCGCCGCTGATCAGCGGTGCGGCTGCGGATGGAGTACGCCACAGGCCCCCCGAACGGGGGGCCGGCGCCGTATGATCGAGGGAGACCGCCCGGCATGACGGGCCGGTCGCTGGGGAATGGAAATCTCAGCGAGCCGGGACGTCGGTGACGGAATCCGGTTGGCCATTTGGCGCAGAGGGGCGGGTTTCACGGGGGCGATTCCCTGCCTATCCTGAAGAGACCCCCCAGGGTCGCCCCGGCGACTGCACGATGAGGAGGACTCCGTGCCGCTCTCGGAGCACGAGCAGCGCATGCTCGAGCAGATGGAGCGAGCGCTGTACGCCGAAGATCCCAAGTTCGCGTCGGCGCTTGAGGGAAGCGGGCTGCGTACGTACACCCGGCGGCGGGTCTACCAGGCGGTCGCGGGCTTCCTCGTAGGTATTGCGCTCCTCATGGCCGGAATGGTCGCCAAGCAGGTCTGGCTCAGTGTGGTGGGCTTCCTCGTCATGCTGGGGTGCGCGGTCCTCGCCGTGACCGGCTGGCGCAAGGCCCCCAAGCCGGGCGAGCAGCAGCCGGCGGCCGGTGGCCCGCACGCCCGCCGTCAGACGCGGCAGCGCCGCTCCATGATGGACCGCATCGAAGAGCGCTGGCAGCGGCGCCGGGACGAACAGGGCCATTGACCGGCGGGCGGCAGCCCGCCGAAGACGCCACCGGGCCCCGTTCGAGACACGGGTGAGGGGGCGGCCACCGACCGGGTGGCCGCCCCCTCAGCCATGTCCGGCACCGTGCGCTTGGCCGGGCGCCGTGCCCTTGTCCGGCGCCTCGCCCGGTCACGGCGAGAGCGTCGCGCACCCGGCCCGGGGCCGGCACCTCCCGGGCGCCCTCCCCGGCCGCCCGAGGGGCCGGTGGCGGGCCCCCCGCCCCTCCACGGCTCCGGCGCGCGGTGGAGACCCCGGCGATGCGGGGGCGCCCGGTTCAGGGAACACGGGCGGACCCGGCCCCGGACGGCGGCATCCGCCACCCGCATGATTGCGGCCCCGGCCGGCTCGGGTTCTGGCCGGTCCTTGTCCCGGCCGGTCCTTGTCCCGGCCGGTCCTTGTCCCGGCCCGGGCCAGCCCGGGTCCCGGTCCCGGCCGTGGACGGGACCGGTCGCCGAGCTGGCCCGGGCCGTATGCGTGGGGCGAGACCGCCCGCCGGGGGTCCGGCCCCGTATGCGGGGGGCGGCGGATCGTCCGCCGGGGGTTCGGCCCCGCATCCGTGGGTCGGAACCGCACGCCGGGCGTTCAGCCCCGCTGTCGCGACGGCTTGCGCAGGGGCGGGCGGAGGGCGGTGGCGCGCGCCCGGACAGCGGACGACCAGGACGTCACCGCCCAGACCATCCGCACCGCCGAACGCGGGGCGAACCGCGCCCGCAGCCGCGCGCCCCGGCCGGCCGACGCCCGCAGACCGGCGGTCACCCGGCGCACGTCGTCCGTCAGTCCCGCCGCCGGACGGGGCCGCGGGGCGTAGAGGGCCTGCTCCACGGCGTCCGCCACCCGGTGCACCGCCGCCTCGCCCGGCGCGTCCAGATTCCCCAGGCGGGCGATCCGGGCCGCGGCCTGGCGCGGGGTCTGCGACTCGTCCGGGACGATCCCGAAGTCCCACGCCGTGTCGGTCAGCTCCCGCCAGGCCGCCAGCGCGCGCGGTACCGCATCGGCCTCGGTGCGCCCGGGCGCCCCCAGCCGCACCGTCCGTGCCCGCTGCCGCCACAGCAGCGGTGCCAGCGGGACCACCAGCACGGCGAGCGCGCCGAGGAGCCAGGCCGGCACCACGTACCACTTGCGGCCGTCGTCGTCCTCGGCCGGTGCCGCCTGCGTGGACCGGTCGGCGCACCCCTCCACCTTCTTCTGCTGCGGCGTGCAGCTCTCGCTCGACGACGGCGCGGCCGAGGGCGCCGCCGACGCCTCCCGGGACGGCCGCGCCACGTCCGGGAGCGCGGCGCCGGGCACGTCCGGCACGGTGTACGACGGCATCGTGCCGCGGGTGGGGGTGGGTTCGAAGCGGGTCCACCCCACGCCCTCGAAGTACAGCTCGGGCCAGGCGTGCGCGTCGCGCAGCGTCACCGCCACCGAGCCGTCCGCCGTCGGGGAGCCCGGCGCGAAGCCGACCGCGACGCGCGCCGGGATCCCCAGGGAGCGGGCCATCGCCGCCATCGCGAAGGAGAAGTGGATGCAGAAGCCCTCTTTGTCCCGCAGGAAGCGGGCGATCGCCTGCGAACCGCTGCCGACCTGCACCCGGGTGTCGTACTGGAAGCCGCCGGTGAGCGCGAAGTACTCCTGGAGCCTGACCGCCCGGTCGTAGTCGCCGGCCGCCCCCGCGGTGATGTCGCGGGCGGTGCGGGACACCACCGCCGGCAGCGAGTCGGGCAGCTCGGTGTACTCGCGCGCCACCGCCGCCGGCGGCTCGGGCGCCCCGGCGAGCTGCTCCGCGGTCGGCTGCACGTCCAGGCTCTCGACCTCGTAGGTCAGCCCCCGGGTGTTCTGGCCGTGATCGCCGACCAGGGTCATGCCGACGGGTTCGTAGCGCCAGTTGCCGGCCACCCGCACACCGCTCGGCGGGTACGGCATCGGCAGCCAGTCCTGCGCGTACCAGTCCGCGGCGGCGATCGTCGTCCGGACCCGCGCGCGCCGGATGTCGGGGCCGAGGCCGGGCGGGGCGGGGAAAGCGCCGTCCGGCACCGCGGTGATCTGCCGGCGGGACGGCTTCCAGGTGGTGCCGTCGAAGTCGTCCAGGGACACGATCCGCAGGTACAGGCCGGAGAGGTCGCCGGAGTCGGTCCGCACCGACAGCACCTGGCGGTCCTCGTCCACGTTGAGACTGTCCCGCAGGGAGACCAGCGGATTCACCGCCGAGATCGTGCCGCCGTCCCCGGAGCCGGAGCCGATGCCCGGACCGGCGTCGCCGAGCAGGCCGCCGTCCATCGCGGGCAGGGCGAGGGGCACCACCAGGGCGAAGCCCAGCACCACCGCGCCGATGCGCCGCCCGGTGCGGACCGGGGCGAGGGCACCGCCCGGTTCACCGCCCGGGGCGCGCGGCGCCCCGCCGAAGACCCGCCCCCACTGGGCGAGCCGCTCCCGCCCCTCGGTCAGCAGCAGCATCAGGTAGCCGGCCGCCGCGAGCAGGAACCACAGCCAGTCGGCGCCGCCGTCGTACAGCCCCGCGGCCACCGAGTACAGCGCCAGCAGCGGCAGCCCGGCCGGGGCCGCGACGCGGAACGTCACCGCGAGCGTGTCCACCAGCAGCCCGATCACCAGGACCCCGCCGACCAGCATCAGCCGGATGCCGTCCGAGTCCAGCGGGGCGGGGATCGCGTACCGCGCGATGTCGTCGGCGCCCTGGCGCAGCAGGTCGCCGAAGTGGCCGAGGGCGTGCGGGCCGGGCACCAGCCAGGCCAGGGCCTGCTCGCGGGCGAAGGCCACCGTCAGCAGCACCAGCAGGACCAGGACCTGGACGGCCAGGGTCAGCGGCCGGGCCAGCGGCACCCGCCGGCAGGCCGCGCCCGCCCCGGACTGGATCGCCAGCAGCACGGCGGCCTGGAGGATCCAGGTGGAGGGGTCCACCAGCGGCAGCAGCGCGCAGGCCGCCAGCAGCGTGGCCGCCCACGCGGACAGCGCCAGTCGTCCCTGCCCGCTCATCGCGCGCCCTCCCCGCCGCTCACCGCGCCGACGCCGGTGCGCTCCCGGTCCGCCCGGCGCCACAGCTCCTCCAAGGAGGCCCCCCGCTCCACCGCGACCGCCGTCCAGCCGGCCTCGCGCAGCGCTCGCAGGGCCGGCCCGCCCGCGCCCGGCGGACCGGACGCGCCGGCGTCCTCGCGCAGCCAGGCCGCGCCCTCCAGCACGAACGCGACGGCGCCGCCGCTGCGCCGGCGCATCCGGGCGGCCACCGCGGCCTGCTCCTCGTCGAGGTCGCCGAAGAACGCCACGAGCAGCCCCTCGCCGCCGCCGCGCAGCACGTCGCCGGCCCGGGACAGCCCGGTGCCGTCGGAGTGGCCGATCACCGCGAGGGTGTCCATCATCAGTCCGGCCGCGTCCGCCGTCTGCTGGCTCGCTCCGGCGAATCCGCCGGCGCCGTCGCCGGGCACCACGCTGCCGGTGTCGGTCAGCAGCCGCACCGAGAAGCCCCGCTCCAGCATGTGCACGAGGACGGAGGCGGCGCCCGCCACCGCCCACTCGAAGGCCGAGTCGGGGCCCGCACCCTCGTAGGCGCCGCCGCGGGTGTCGAGCAGCACCGTGCAGCGGGCGCGCTGTGGCTGCTCCTCCCGGCGCACCATGAGCTCGCCGTGGCGGGCGGTGGAGCGCCAGTGCACCCGCCGCAGGTCGTCGCCGTAGCGGTAGCCGCGCGGGATGACGTCGTCCTCGCCCGCCAGCGCCAGGGAACGGTGGCGCCCGTCGCCGTACCCCTTGGCCTCGCCGCCCATGCGGACCGGCGGCAGCGGCTCCACGCGCGGGGTCACGACGAGGGTGTCGTACGCCGAGAAGGACCGGGTCAGCTCGCACATCCCGAACGGGTCGGACAGGCGGAGCTGGAGCGGCCCGAGCGGGTAGCGGCCGCGCAGATCGGAGCGGACCCGGTAGGACACCTCGCGCCGGCCGCCCGCCTCGACCCGGTCCAGGACGAACCGGGGGCGCGGGCCGAGCACGTAGGGCACCCGGTCCTGGAGCATGAGCAGGCCGGTGGGCAGCCGGGAGACGTTCTCGACGCGCAGATGGACCCGGGCCTCCCCGGTGGCGGGAACCCGCGCGGGGGAGAGCCGGCGGCTGCCCGCCACCCGGTAGCGGGTGCGGTAGAGCACGGCGGCGCACACCAGGGGCAGCGCCGCCAGCAGCAGCCCGACGCGGAGCAGATCGCTCTGGCCGAGGACGTAGGCGCAGACGGCGGCGGCGACACCGGCCGCGAGGAAGGAGCGCCCGCGGGTGGTCAGGCCGGCCAGGGCGGTGCGCGGACCGCCCCGGTCCTCCTGTGCCCGGCCCGTCCCCCCGGCGGTCATCAGGCCCTCCGCGGCGGCCGGCCGTATGCCGGGGTGCCGTGGTCCAGGCCGGAGCCGCCCGTCCGCCCGGGCGCCGACGGCACCGGGGTCCGCTGGAGGATCTCCTGCACGACCTGCTCCGCGGTGCGGCGGTCGAGCTGGGCCTGGGCGGTGGGCAGCAGGCGGTGGGCCAGGACGGCGACGGCGAGGGCCTGCAC
Organism: Streptomyces harenosi; assembly: GCF_011008945.1. Taxonomy (GTDB): domain Bacteria; phylum Actinomycetota; class Actinomycetes; order Streptomycetales; family Streptomycetaceae; genus Streptomyces; species Streptomyces harenosi. Next base: position 3,519 of record NZ_WYCT01000039.1, on the reverse strand, counting down.
GTCGTCCGGGAGCGCGTACTCCCGGCCGCCGAGGGCGGCGGACGCCTTCGCCGCGCGCAGCAGATGCAGGGTGGCGCGCGGGGAGGCGCCGAGTCTGAGGTCGGGATGGGTGCGCGTGGCGGCGACCAGGTCCACGGCGTACCGGCGGACCGGCTCGGCGACGTGGACGCCGCGGACCGCCTCGATCAACTTCACGATCTCGTGCGCGTGCGCCACCGGCTGGAGGTCGTCCAGCGGGTTCACCCCACCGTGCACGTCGAGCATCCGCAGCTCGGCCTCCGGGCCGGGATAACCGATGGAGACCCGCGCCATGAAGCGGTCGCGCTGGGCCTCGGGCAGCGGATAGGTGCCCTCCATCTCGACCGGGTTCTGCGTCGCCACCACCATGAAGGGGCTGGGCAGCTCGTAGGTCCTGCCGTCGATGGTGACCTGCCGCTCCTCCATCGACTCCAGCAGCGCGGACTGGGTCTTGGGCGAGGCGCGGTTGATCTCGTCGCCGATCACCACCTGCGCGAAGATCGCGCCCGGCTTGAACTCGAAGTCCCGGCGCTGCTGGTCCCAGATGGAGACGCCGGTGATGTCCGACGGCAGCAGGTCGGGCGTGAACTGGATGCGCCGCACCGAGCAGTCGATCGACCGGGCCAGCGCCTTGGCGAGCATGGTCTTGCCGACGCCGGGGACGTCCTCGATCAGCAGGTGGCCCTCGGCGAGCAGGACGGTCAGCGAGAGCCGGACGACCTCGGGCTTGCCCTCGATCACGCCCTCCACCGAAGCGCGCACGCGCTCGGCCACGGCGGTCAGGTCGTCCCCCGCGCCCGTGTACGCCCGGTCGGGGACGCCCCCATGGCTCGCACGATCCTCATAGGTCGTCACCCGGCCCTCCTCGGCCCGTCCCGCGCTCGCACGGAGCAGGGGATACCCCAGCTTTCCGGGCCGGTGCGCGACGCTGCGGACCGGCCCGCCCCGAAACACCGGCACCGCGCGGGAACGATCCCGCGCGACGCCGCTCCCCGCATTCTTGCTGCCGTTGTCGACGAGTGTCACTCGCCTGTGGACAACTGGCCGCGATAAGTCGGGCCTTACGGACCTTTCGCGGCACTCCTGACGCGGGGCGTCCGGGGCGGGCGGACGGTCAGGCGGGGTCGACCTCCCGCAGCAGGCCCGTCTTCACGTCGTAGACGAAGCCGCGCACGTCGTCGGTGTGCGGCAGGAACGGCGAGGTGCGCACCCGCTCCAGGGACAGCCGCACGTCCTGCTCGACGTCCGTGAAGCACCCCACCTCCCAGGAGGGGCGCTCACCGACCTCGTTCTCCAGCTCGGTGCGGAAGTCCTCGGTCAGGGTCTCCATGCCGCAGCCCGTGTGGTGGACGAGGACCACGCTGCGGGTGCCCAGCTTGCGCTGGCTGATGGTCAGGGACCGGATCACGTCGTCGGTGACGACACCGCCCGCGTTGCGGATGACATGGCAGTCGCCGTTGGCCAGGCCGAGCGCGGCCGACACGTCCAGGCGCGCGTCCATGCACGCCACGACGGCGGTGTGGAGGGCGGGCCGGGAGTCCAGGCCGGCGTCGGCGAAGGAGGCGGCGTACCGCGCGTTGGCCTCCACGAAGCGGTCGGTGGCGGAGGCGCCGCCCGTGGCGGCCCCGGACCCGGCGGGAGCGGATGCAGAGTTCGTCATACCCATGACCGTACTGGTCAGGCACCCCGCGGGTCCGGGGAGGGGGGGACAAAAGGAGGACGGGCGCACGGGCGGGGACCCGGTGGCGGCCCGGCAGCGGCGGCGGGCCGTCAGCCGGACGTACGGCAGGTTCCTCCCCAGGAGTGAAGGGGACGCACCCGCGCGAGTGGTGTTCCCGGTCGGGTCGCGGCCCGCCCGCGGCTTCGGCGACGCGCAGGCCGGTTGATTGACCAGGCGACACGGTGGACTAAAGTGACGCGAAGCGGGAGGCGAGGCTCTCCCCGCTGGACTGAATTCCACGGAGACCCCGGCGCCGCTGCCGGACCTCCCCGCGTGCGCGGCGCGTACGTACGGCTCGGCCTCCTTCCGCTCCCGGTCGGCTGACGCTTCCGGCGCCGGCGGCCGTCTCCACCGCACGAGCGGGCGGGGACCCGGCGGTGCGTACCGCTCGCCGGATCTGAGAGGCCCCCTTGAGCCAGAGTCGACACGTCCCGGTGATGCTCCAGCGGTGCCTGGACCTGCTGGCGCCCGCCCTGACGGAGCCGGGGGCCGTGGTCGTCGACTGCACGCTGGGCCTGGGCGGACACAGCGAGGCACTGCTGCGGCGGTTCCCCGGGGCACGGCTCGTCGCCCTGGACCGCGACACGGAGGCCCTGCGCCTGTCCGGCGAGCGGCTCGCCCCGTACGGGGAGCGCGCCACCCTCGTCCACGCCGTCTACGACGAGTTGCCCGACGTCCTCGACCGGCTCGGCATCCCGCGCGTCCAGGGCGTCCTGTTCGACCTCGGCGTCTCCTCCATGCAGCTCGACGAGGCCGGCCGCGGCTTCGCCTACGCACAGGACGCCCCGCTCGACATGCGCATGGACCAGACCAGCGGCATCAGCGCCGCCGAGGTCCTCAACACCTACCCCCCGGGCGAGCTGGTGCGCATCCTGCGGGCCTACGGCGAGGAGAAGCAGGCCAAGCGGATCGTCGCCGCGATCGTGCGCGAGCGCGAGAAGGAGCCCTTCTCCACCAGCGCCCGCCTGGTGGAGCTGATCCGCGACGCGCTGCCGCAGGCCGCCAAGCGCCATGGCGGCAACCCGGCCAAGCGCACCTTCCAGGCGCTGCGCATCGAGGTCAACGGAGAGCTGTCCGTCCTGGAGCGGGCGATCCCGGCCGCCGTGAAGGCGCTCGCCGTGGGCGGGCGGATCGCCGTGCTGTCGTACCACTCGCTGGAGGACCGGCTGGTCAAGCAGGTCTTCGCGGCCGGGGCCGCCAACACCGCGCCGCCCGGGCTGCCGGTCGTCCCCGAGCGCTACGCGCCCCGGCTCAAGCTGCTCACCCGCGGTGCCGAACTTCCCACCGAGGAGGAGATCGCCGAGAACCGGCGGGCGGCACCGGCCCGGCTGCGCGGGGCGCAGCGCATCAGGGAGGACGTCGAGTGAGGCAGGCGAGGCCGGGCCGCGGGCGCGGCCCCGGGGCCGAGGGGGAGAGCGAGTGAACAGGAAACCGGAACTGAAGGGGAGGGCCGCCCGGCTGGCCCGGCTGCTGCCGCCGGGCGGCGGACAGGCGGCCCGCACGCCCTTCGTGCTGCTCGTCGTCCTCCTCCTGGGCGGCGGCCTCATCGGGCTGCTGGTGCTGAACTCCGCCCTGAGCGAGGGCTCCTTCCAGCTCGACGACCTGAAGGAGGAGACCAAGAGCCTCACCGACGAGGAGCAGTCCCTCCAGCGGGACATCGACGCCTACTCCGCTCCCCAGGCCCTGCTGCGCCGCGCCCACGAGCTCGGCATGGTCCCCGGCGGCGACCCCGCCTTCCTCCAGCCGGACGGCACCGTCAAGGGCGTGCCCAGCCCCGCCCC
>NZ_WYCT01000399.1 GCF_011008945.1 Streptomyces harenosi | reverse complement strand
AGATGTTTATAAGAGACAGGCCTACTCCGGCGGGGTGGGGGTGTCGTGGGTGTGGTACATCGCCTGGACGTCCAGTTCGAGCTGGACGGTCGGCCCGACGACCGCGATGCCGCGCGCCAGCATCGAGCGCCAGTTGAGCGTGAAGTCCTCGCGGTGCAGTTCCGTCTTGGCCAGGGCCGCGCAGCGCAGCTCCTGCTCGTAACCGCCGTTCACCGTGCCGAGGTACGTGGTGTCGAGACCCACGGAGCGGCTGGTGCCGTGCATGGTGAGGGTGCCGTGCAGGGTCCACTTCGAGCCGCCCTGGTAGACGAACCGGGAGCTGACGAAGTCGATGTACGGGTAGCGCTCGACGTCGAGGAAGTCGGCGGACCGCAGGTGGTTGTCGCGGGTCTTGTTGCCCGTGGTGATGCTGGCGGCCTCGATGCGCACCGAGACCTGGGAGTCCGCCATCGTCGGCGCGACCCGGATGGCGCCGTCGAAGTTGGTGAAGCGGCCGTGGACATGGGCCATGCCCACGTGCTTGGCGATGAAGCGGATGGCGGTGTGCGGCGGGTCGAACAGCCAGGTGCCGGGCGGCGGGAGTTCCTGCTGCGGGGCGGGATGCAGCATCACGCGCGTGGGCGGCAGCGCCGCACCGGCGGCTATCTCCACGGTCTCGCGGGCGGGTGACAGGCCGTCGGCCATCATCCGCACGCTGTACGAGCCCGGGGGCAGCGTGGCGGTGAAGAAGCCGTACGGGTCGGTCGTGCCCTGGGCCGCGACGCGGTGGCTGCCCATCGCGGTCACCGTGACCTCCGCTCCGCCCATGGGCTGCCCGGTGGGGTCGACGACCTCGCAGGCGAACGCCCCCGCGCCGTCCGGCAGGGGGACCGAGAGGACCGGCGCGGCACCGGACGTACCGGCGGAGCGCCAGCGTCGGAGCAGTCCGAAGGCCATGGTGTTCACCTTTCTTGATACGTGTCACTGCGCGTCGGCCCCGGTGCGTCAGGCGCGTTCGCGGTCGCCAAGAAACTCCGGCGACAGGATTGCAGGCACGGAGAGGTTGATTCGTTAACGATCATAGAGCCGTCGATACGCAGCGGTAATTCTGCACCGGGGGCACGGGTGTGGGGCCCTCCGGGGCCGGGGGCCTCGGCAAATCGGCACATCCGCAGGCCATATCGCCACACCTCGACCGCGATGCTTTGCAGTAGCTGTGGCGAAGAACACCCGGAACGCCGGGAGCATCCGGGCCAGCCGGACAGGCTGCACCAGCCGGATCAGCCGGATCAGCCGGATCAGCCGGATCAGCCGGATCAGCCGGATCAGCCGGATCAGCCGGATCAGCCGGATCAGCCGGATCAGCCGGATCAGCCGGATCAGCCGGATCAGCCGGATCAGCCGGACAGGCCGGACCACCCGGGAAGTCCGGGGCGCCGGAGGCATCCCGCCGGCAGCGCGCGGCACGCGAGAGCCCCCGGCCGTGGTCCGGGCGGCCGGGGGCACCTCGTCTCCGCCTCCGCGGGGTCAGCCGGCGCCCGGCGGTGGTGCCGTGCTCGCGCGCTCCACCAGACGGGTCGACAGTTCCGTGCGGGTGCTGTCCGGGTGGTCGCCGTCCATCAGGCGCAGCAGCAGGCGCAGCGCGGTGGCGGCCATCTCCGCGAGCGGCCTGCGGACCGTGGTCAGGGCCGGGGTGGCCCAGCGGGCCTCGGGCAGGTCGTCGAAGCCGACCACGCTCAGGTCGGCGGGCACGCGCAGCCCCCGTTCCGCCGCCGCCTCGTACACCCCGAGGGCCATGGCGTCCGCGCACACGAAGACGGCCGTGGGCGGCTCCGGCAGGTCCAGCAGCTCCCGCATGCGGTGGCGGGCGGTGGTCCGGTCGGAGCCGGCGTGGCGGACGTACTCGGGCCGGTGGCACACGCCCGCCGCGGCGAGCGCCGAGCGGTAGCCCTCGAGCCGGGCGCTGCCGGACAGGGTGCCCGGGTGACCGGCGATGACGGCGATCCGCTCGTGGCCCAGCGACAGCAGGTGCTCGGTGGCCGTGACCCCGCCCTGCCAGTTCGCCGCGCCCACCGACACCACCCCCGGCGGCGGCTCCACGGCCGGGTCGATCATCACGAAGGGGATGCGGTGCTGTTCCAGCCAGGCGTACTGGGACGCGCTCAGCTCGGCCAGCGCGAACAGCGCGCCGGGCGAGCCGCGCTCGGCGAACCGGTCCAGCCGCCCCGGCCGGTCGCGCTCGGCCCGGCCGTCCCGGGCCCGGTCGGGGGCGGCCGAGACCACGACCTCCAGGCCCGCGTCGTACGCCGCCGCCTCCACCCCGTGCAGCACCGCGCCCGACCAGGAGCTCTCCAGGGAGTGCACCACCAGATCGACCAGCCGGGGCACCCGCGCCGTGTCGAAGCGGGGCCTGCGGACGTACCCCAGGCGGTCCAGGACCTCCGTGACCCGGCGGCGGGTCTCCGGGGCGACGTCCTCCCGGCCGTTGACCACCTTGGACGCCGTCGGCACCGACACCCCCGCCTCGCGGGCGACCACCGCGAGGGTCGGCCCGGTGGCCGCGCCCGCCCTCCCCGCCGTACGGACCATCGGACAACCACCTCTCCGGCCCGCCCGAGGGCCTGGGTAGAAGGCGTGCTTGGCGTAGAAAGCGCTTCCTACTCTAATCCGTCGACCGCGAATCGCGCCGGGATGCGCAGGAATAGATCCGGACGGCGCGATGCTCTGATGACAACGGTGCGCGCGAGGGGTGCGCCAGGCGGAGGGCTGGTGGCGTATGACGGCAGCAGACCGGGCGGGCTCCCCGATCGCCGATCCGGTGGTCGCGACGCCGTACGGGTCCGTGCGCGGCAGGTACGAGCACGGGATCGCCGTCTTCCGCGGCATCCCCTACGCGGCGCCCCCCTTCGGCCTGCTCCGGTTCCGCCCGCCCGCGCCCCCCGAGCCCTGGGACGGGGTCCGCGACGCGGGGGCCTTCGGGCCGACGCCCCCCAAGCCGCCGTACTCCGAGGCTTTCGCCCCCTACCTGTCCGACCCGGCCGTGCCCGGGGACGACTGCCTCAACCTCAACGTCTGGACCCCGGACCCCGACCCCCGCGCCCGGCTGCCCGTCCTGGTGTGGGTGCACGGCGGCGCGCTGACCCGCGGCTCGTCCGCCGTCCCGGTGTACGACGGCCGCGGCTTCGCCCGCGACGGCGTCGTCTTCGTCTCGATCAACTACCGGCTGGGCGTGGAGGGCTTCGGCCTCTTCCCGGACGCCCCGCCCAACCCCGGCCTGCGCGACCAGCTCGCCGCCCTGCGCTGGGTGCACGAGTCCGTCGCGGCCTTCGGCGGCGACCCCGACCGGATCACCCTGTGCGGCCAGTCCGCCGGCGCCATGGGCGTCGGCGCCCTGCTCGCCGCCCCGCAGACCCAGGGGCTGGTGCGGCGGGCCGTGCTCCAGAGCGGGGCGCCCGAGGCCGCCGAGCGGGCCAAGGTCCGGCGGATGGTGCGCCGCATGGCGACCCGGCTGAGGATTCCCGCCACCGCCGAGGCGTTCGCCGCCGTCGACCGCGACGTGCTGCTGCGCACCCAGGCCGAGGTGGGGCGGCTGAGCAGCCCCGTCCTCGGCGGACCGGCCTTCGGCATCGTCATGGACGGCGACCTCGTCCCGCGCGACCCGCTGGCGGCGCTCGCCGACGGCGGCGCGGCACCCGGCGTCGACCTGCTGATGGGCTGGACCCGCGACGAGTACCGGCTCTGGCTGGCCCCCGGCGGCCTGCTGGAGCGCGTCGACCGGCTCGGCACGGTCGCCCTGGCCGGGGCCCGTGCCCGCTGCCACTGCGGCCCCGACGTGCCGCGCGGCTACCGGGCCCTGTACCCGGGTGCGGGCACCTCCGAGATCGTCGGCCAGATGGTCACCGACCACCTGCTGCGCGTCCCGTTGCACCGCCTGGCCGACGCCCGGCCCGGCACGTCGTACGTGTACGAGTTCGCCTGGCCCTCCGGCCTGCCCGGCCTCGGTTCCTGCCACGCCCTGGAACTCGGCTTCGTCTTCGACAGCGGTGACCTGCCCGAGTCCCGCCGGCTGGCGGGGGAGGGCGCGCCCCGGGAGCTGGCCGAGGCGATGCACGCGGCGTGGGTGCGGTTCGCCGGCACGGGTGATCCGGGGTGGGCGGCGTGGGACGCCACCCACCCCGTCCGGATCTTCGGCGCCGATGCGCCGCGTACGGTGCTCGGCCCCCGGGACCGCGAGGTCGCCCTGTGGACGCAGGCGGCCACCGAGCGGATCAGGATCCCGGGCGTGCCAGTGTCAAGAACGCGGTCCAGGCGTTTGGGGTGACGGTGAGGTGGGGGGTGGTGGGGGTCTTGGAGTCGCGGATGTGGATGGCGGTGGGGTGGGCGGAGACTTCGACACACTGGCCGCCCTCGTCGCCGCTGTAGCTGGACTTGCGCCAGTCGTAGGCGACTTCGAGGCATTGGCCGCCTTCGCTGCCGCTGTAGGTCGACTTGAACCACTCAAGTGTGGTGTCGCTCATTGCTCTCCCAGAAGACGGTCCAACAGGTCCCTCGTATCCTCGGTGTTGAGGGCCTGCGTCCGCAGCATCGCATACTTCTGGGTGAGGATTCCCACCTCGTCCAGGTCACCGATTAGCTGACTGCCGCGCTGCGACTCCGTATAGGCCAGCCGCTGGTGTTCAGGTGTTTCCAGCAGGACGAAAGGGCCGTCGAGCCCGGCGTGCGAGGTGCGTCCGAGCGGGAGAATCTGGAGGGCGATTCCTGGTACGTCCGCGTACTCGCGCAGCTTCCGCACCTGTTCGACGTACACATCCAGGCCGCCCAAGTGGTCCCGAAGCGCTGCTTCCCAGATCACGAAGCTTGTGGTGGGCGGCACTTTGCGGTGGAAGATCTCCTGGCGCTCCAGGCGCTTGGCCACCAACTGCTCGATTTCGTCCTCGTCGTACACCGGCACGCGACTGCGGAAGACGGCCCGCGCGTACGCCTCCGTCTGAAGCTGGCCCGGTACGGCAAGGCTGTCGTACACGGAGATCGTGATGGCCTCCCGCTCCCGATCCAGATACTCCTCCGCCCACAGCGGTACGAGGTCCACCTCGGGCATGTGGCGCAGCGCCGCCGACAGCGCGCCCTTGGTGTCCAGGAACTCGTCGAGCTTCTCGGCGAGGTCGGGTTTGAGCGGCCGTCTGCCCTGCTCGATGGAGGCGATCTGCTGCTCGCTGATGACGAAGACCTCGCCCAGCGACCGCTGGGTGTACCCGGCGGCCTCGCGGTAGAGGGCGAGCAGGGCGCCCACCATCTTCATCGCCGAGGCGTTCCTCGCCCGTCGGGACCGTGTCGTGGTGCTCATGCGGTCGAACTCCCCACCCGCGCGCGTACGTTCACTGTCGCGCGCCCGTACAAAGGAGCCGTACGGGCACACGCACTGTTCCATGATGGCCACAGAGCGTGACACTCGTCACGTGAACACCGAAAGTCACCACTGGGCCGCCCGTGAGCGGTTCTACCGACGTGAGCGTCAGTCCGTGCCCGCCGCCCGCGCCTTCACGCGTGCCGTGCTCGCCGACTGGCAGGTGCGGGAGCGGGCGTACGACATCGTGCTGTGTGTCAGCGAACTGGCCACCAACGCCCTGGTGCACGGCGTGCCGCCCGGCCGGGGCTTTCTGCTCCGGCTGCTGCCGTACGCCGGCGGTGACGGCGGGGGAGTGCGCGTCGAGGTGCACGACAGCGGTGACGGTGTCCCGGCCGTACCGCAGGCGGAGGTCAGGGAACCGGCCGAGGGCGGGCGCGGGCTGCTGCTGGTGTCGGAGCTGGCGGACAAGTGGGGCTGTCTCTTATA
>NZ_WYCT01000398.1 GCF_011008945.1 Streptomyces harenosi | reverse complement strand
ACACTTCTAGCTTCGTCGGCAGCGTCAGATGTGTATAAGGGACAGGGTTTCCCCCCCCGGGCCCCCGACGGGGCGTTCTGATGCCATGTACGACCCGCCGGGGGCGGGAACGGTTGCACGAGCGCCAGAGATTTTTCTCCCGGGACCGTCCGGGCCCGGTCGCACCATCGGCCTGCCCGGCTGTCGGAGTGTCTGACTGTCCGGCTGGCCGACTGCTCGGCCGTCCGACCGGTGCCGGCGGTCCCGGCGGTCCCGGCGGGGGCCGGTGCCTCCCCGGCCTCTTCCCGGCCCTTCGCAACTGCTCACTTCGTGAACGAGGGCGACCGTTCCCCGGCACATGTCACCCCGCCGCCCGCCCGGAGCGAGAAGAACTGCGGCCACCGGTGACAGATGTACGGACTTTGGCGGAGGGCTCATCGTCCCGGACGGTGTGATTTACGCGACTTTCGAGCCGGGAACTGGCACGCCGTCACTTCTTGAACCTCTGCAAAGACGCAGGCAGTTGTCTTGATCGCCACAACCGTGGCATCTCGGTCGGCCGGTACGGCACGCGGTGTCGTTCGAGCGCCGCGTCGATCCCCCGCAGGAGTGACGTGCATACGTCGTGGTTGCCGTTGTGCCCGGTACTGTATTGCGCTACCACCGCTCCCCGGAAGGTTCGCGACGCGCCGTGAGCGTCTCGCGAGGTTCACGAACGTGGACCAGAAAGGGGGCGGCCCGATGGCTGCTAAGCCGGAGGGGCACCAGAACACCAAGGCGGACCGGTTCTACAACCGGGTCCGCTGGCTCGGACCGATCGTCGCGATCTACAAGATCGTGCGGGAGTTCCTGAGCCACTGACGGGAAGAGCCCCGACCTGACGGCCGGGGCCCGCCCGTTCTGGTGCTGCCGAGGGCCTCATCTCTCCAGCTTGCCCGCGTCGGAGATGGGGCTCTCATCCTGTCCGCGGTGATCACGTGACCAGGCCGGAAAGGCCGTGTGCACGCGATTCCCGTACGGGCAGCCTCCATCTTGCCTTGCCGGGAAGGCCGTTAGCGAGACCTGCCCACGGGTTGAGCCGCGCAGCGGATATCTGTTTCCGCTGTGGAATCGAGCATTCGACCTGCTAGTAAGCGTTCCGGCCAGATTCGCGTGACGCACGCCACAACCGGATCGTGACGTACGGCACAGCCATCCGTGGCGGTCCGGTCGCTCCACATGTCCCGAACGCCCCGATCTACTGATCCGTAAGCCGAGGCGCCGTACAGCGGCCGGGCATCGTACAACACGGCACCGACAACGCCGTTCGCCGCGCGGCCGCACCCGCGCGGCGAACGGCCGGGAGAAGACGGGCCGCACACACCGCCGCCTCCCGGCGGGCCGGGGCCGGGGGCGCCGCACCGCCGCCCGGCCGTCCGGGAGCGGACACGGGCCGCGCGCACCGGCGGCAAAGACGGACGGCCCCCGCCGCCGGTGCAGGAGCGGCCTCCGCCGTCATCCGCCCGCGTGCTCCACGAACCGCGCCGCCGTCTCCGCCAGCACCTCCCGGCCGTCGCGCGCCCACAGCGCGTCGTTGAACAGCTCGACCTCGATGGGCCCGGTGTACCCGGCCGCCTCCACGTACCCCTTCCACTCGCGCATGTCGACCGCGCCGTCCCCGATCTGGCCGCGGCCGTTGAGCACGCCTTCCGGCAGGGGGGTCGTCCAGTCGGCGAGCTGGAAGGTGTGGATGCGGCCGTCCGCGCCGGCCCGGGCGATCTGCGCGGGCGCCGTGTCGTCCCACCAGATGTGGTACGTGTCCACCGTGACGCCGACCTGGCGGGCCGGGAAGTGCTCGGCGATGTCCAGCGCCTGGGCGAGGGTGGAGACCACGCAGCGGTCGGAGGCGAACATCGGGTGCAGCGGCTCGATGGCCAGGCGCACCCCGTGCTCCTCGGCGTAGGGGCCGAGTTCGGCGAGCGCGTCCGCGATGCGCTCCCGGGCGCCGCGCAGGTCCCTGGAACCGGCGGGCAGGCCGCCGGAGACCAGGACGAGCGTGTCGGTGCCGAGGGTCGCGGCCTCGTCGACGGCGCGCCGGTTGTCCTCCAGCGCGCGTGCCCGCTCGCCGGGGTCGATCGCGGTGAGGAAACCGCCGCGGCACAGGGTCGTCACCGTCAGGCCCGCGTCGCGGACCAGCTTGGCCGCCGCCTCCACGCCGTAGGACTGGACCGGTTCGCGCCACAGGCCCACGTTGCGAATGCCCGACTCGGCGCAGGCGGCGGTCAGCTCCGGCAGCGAGAGCTGCCTGACCGTCATCTGGTTGATGGAGAAGCGGGCGAGAAGGTCGGTCACTGGCTCACTCCGTACAGGGACAGCAGGGTCCTCATCCGCTCCTCGGCCAGCTTCGGGTCCGGGAAGAGGCCGAGGCCGTCGGCCAGTTCGTAGGCGCGGGCGAAGTGCGGCAGCGAGCGGGCCGACTGCAGGCCCCCGACCATCGTGAAGTGGTCCTGGTGGCCGGCGAGCCAGGCCAGGAAGACCACGCCCGTCTTGTAGAAGCGGGTGGGGGCCTGGAAGAGGTGGCGGGAGAGCGCGACGGTCGGGTCGAGCAGGGCGCGGAAGCCCGCCGTGTTCCCGGTGTCCAGGACGCGGACCGCCTCGGCCGCCAGCGGGCCCAGCGGGTCGAAGATGCCGAGGAGGGCGTGGCTGAAGCCCTGCTCGTCGCCCGCGATCAGCTCCGGGTAGTTGAAGTCGTCGCCGGTGTAGCAGCGCACGCCCTGCGGGAGGCGGCGGCGCAGGTCGATCTCGCGCTGGGCGTCCAGCAGGGAGATCTTGACGCCGTCGACCTTGTCGGGGTGGGCGGCGATGACCTCCAGGAAGGTACCGGTGGCCGCGTCCAGGTCCGACGAGCCCCAGTAGCCCTCCAGGGCCGGGTCGAACATGGGGCCGAGCCAGTGCAGGACGACCGGTTCGGCTGCCTGGCGGAGCAGGTGCCCGTAGACCTCCAGGTAGTCCTCCGGGCCCCGGGCCGTCGCCGCCAGGGCGCGGGAGGCCATGAGGATGGCCTGGGCGCCCGACTCCTCCACGACGGCGAGCTGCTCCTCGTAGGCCCGGCGGACCTCGTCGAGGGTGCCGGCGGCGAGCTGGTCGGTGCCGACGCCGCAGGCGATCCGGCCGCCCACCGCCTTCGCCTCGGCGGCGCTGCGGCGGATCAGTTCGGCGGCGCCCGCCCAGTCCAGGCCCATGCCGCGCTGGGCGGTGTCCATCGCCTCGGCGACCCCGAGACCGTGCGCCCACAGGTGGCGGCGGAAGGCGAGGGTGGCGTCCCAGTCGACGGCGGCGGGCCCGTCGGGGGTCGTGTCGGCGTACGGGTCGGCGACCACGTGGGCCGCGGAGAAGACCGTACGGGAGGTGAAAGCGCTTCCAGGGTTCAGTGCGAGGGGCTCGCTGCGGGGCTCGTAGGTCCGCAGGGCGCCGCTCGCGTCCGGCAGGCGGAGCGTCACAGCGCGACCTCCGGCACGTCGATGCGGCGGCCCTCGGCGGAGGACTTCAGGCCCAGCTCGGCGAGCTGGACGCCGCGGGCGCCGGCCAGCAGGTCCCAGTGGTAGGGGGCGTCGGCGTAGACGTGCTTGAGGAACAGCTCCCACTGGGCCTTGAAGCCGTTGTCGAACTCCTGGTTGTCCGGGACCTCCTGCCACTGGTCGCGGAAGGAGTACGTCGCCGGGATGTCCGGGTTCCAGACCGGCTTGGGGGTGGCGCTGCGGTGCTGCACACGGCAGTTGCGCAGGCCGGCGACGGCGGAGCCCTCGGTTCCGTCGACCTGGAACTCCACCAGTTCGTCGCGGTTGACGCGCACCGCCCAGGAGGAGTTGATCTGGGCGATCGCCCCGCCGTCGAGCTCGAAGAGGCCGTAGGCGGCGTCGTCGGCGGTGGCGTCGTAGGGCTTGCCGTCCTCGTCCCAGCGCTGCGGGATGTGGGTGGTGGCGACCGCCTGGACGGACTTCACCCGGCCGAACAGCTCGTGCAGGACGTACTCCCAGTGGGGGAACATGTCGACGACGATGCCGCCGCCGTCCTCCGCGCGGTAGTTCCAGGAGGGCCGCTGCGCCTCCTGCCAGTCGCCCTCGAAGACCCAGTAGCCGAACTCGCCGCGCACGGACAGGATGCGGCCGAAGAAGCCGCCGTCGATCAGCCGCTTGAGCTTGAGCAGGCCGGGCAGGAACAGCTTGTCCTGGACGACGCCGTGCTTCACGCCCTTGGCGGCGGCCAGGCGGGCCAGCTCCAGGGCGCCCTCGAAGCCGGTGGCCGTGGGCTTCTCGGTGTAGATGTGCTTGCCCGCCGCGATCGCCTTCTTGATGGCGTCCTCGCGCGCGGAGGTGACCTGCGCGTCGAAGTAGATGTCGACGCTCTCGTCGGCGAGGACCGCGTCCACGTCCGTCGAGACGTGCTCCAGGCCGTGCCGCTCGGCCAGCGCCCTGAGCGCGTGCTCACGGCGGCCGACCAGGATCGGCTCCGGCCACAGCACGGCGCCGTCGCCCAGGTCCAGGCCGCCCTGTTCACGGATGGCCAGGATCGAGCGGACGAGGTGCTGGCGGTAGCCCATGCGCCCGGTCACGCCGTTCATGGCGATACGCACCGTCTTGCGTGTCACGTCATTCCCTTCGTACGCGTCGTACGCGGTCCGCGCGCCGCACACACCCCACCGGCCACTCGTCGACTGATGAGACCACAGCAAGCGCTTTCTATCTGGTACGAAGCTAGCCTGTGCACGGTGGTCTGGACAAGACCGCCGCACCCAGCGAGTTGTTCGAGCGGCGAACGTGACCGGCCGGGGGCCGTAGGGTCTGACCGGGCAGCAGCCGGCCCCGGGGCGGAGCCGGCTGCCCGCGGCCCGGTGATCGCCGGCGTACGGCGAGGCGGGGCGCAAGGCGCGACCGGAGCGACCGGAGGACGAGGACATGACGGTGACCCTGGCGGACGTGGCGGCCCGCGCGCAGGTCTCCCCCGCGACGGTGTCGCGCGTACTGAACGGGAACTATCCCGTGGCCGCATCCACCCGTGAGCGGGTGCTGAAGGCGGTCGACGAGCTGGACTACGTGCTCAACGGGCCGGCGAGCGCCCTGGCCGCCGCCACGTCCGACCTGGTCGGGATCCTGGTGAACGACATCGCCGACCCCTTCTTCGGCATCATGGCCGGCGCCATCCAGTCCGAGATCGGCGGGCCCGGCGGGCGGGCGGGCGGCGAGCGGCTCGCCGTCGTCTGCAACACCGGCGGCTCCCCGGAGCGCGAGCTGACCTACCTCACCCTGCTCCAGCGGCAGCGGGCCGCGGCCGTGGTGCTGACCGGCGGCGCGGTGGAGAACGAGGCCCACAAGTCCGCCGTGGCGGCCAAGCTGCGCAAGCTGGGCGACGCCGGGACCCGGGTGGTGCTGTGCGGGCGCCCGCCGGCGCCGGACACCGAGGCGATCGCGCTGACCTTCGACAACCGCGGCGGCGGCCGGGAGCTGACGGAGCACCTGATCGGGCTGGGCCACCGGCGGCTCGGCTACATCGCGGGCCCCGAGGAGCGCACCACCACCCGGCACCGTCTGGAGGGCCACCGGGCCGCGCTGGCCGCGCACGGCATCGAGGACGACCCGCGCCGCACGGTCCACGGCCGCTACGACCGCCGGTCCGGTTACGAGGCGACGCTGGAACTCCTGCGCCGGGACCCCACCCTCACCGCCGTCGTCGCGGCCAACGACTCGGTGGCGCTGGGCGCCTGCGCGGCGCTGCGGGAGTCCGGGCTGCGCATCCCGCAGGACGTGTCGGTGGCCGGCTTCGACGACCTGCCGTTCAGCATCGACGCGGTGCCCGCGCTGACGACGGTACGGCTGCCGCTCGCGGAGGCCGGCGCGCGGGCCGGGCGGATCGCGATGGGACGCGAGGAGCCGCCGCCCGGGGGGATCGCCACGGTACGGGGGGAGCTGATGGTGCGGGGGTCCACCGGGG
>NZ_WYCT01000397.1 GCF_011008945.1 Streptomyces harenosi | reverse complement strand
CGCTTGTGGCGGGCCCGGCGCCCCGGGGCCGGAGGGGGACCGGCCCCTTCGCCGGTCTACTTGTCCAGGCCGGCGTAGAGCGGGTGCTTGTCGGCCAGGGCCTTGACCCGGGCGGCCAGCGCCGCGGTGTCGCAGGACGGCTTGAGCGCCTCGGCGATCACGTCCGCGACCTCGGCGAAGTCCTCGCCCGTGAAACCGCGGGTGGCCAGTGCCGGGGTGCCGATCCGCAGACCCGAGGTCACCATCGGCGGGCGCGGGTCGTCGGGGACGGCGTTGCGGTTGACCGTGATGCCGATCTCGTGGAGGCGGTCCTCGGCCTGCCGGCCGTCCAGCTCGGAGTCGCGCAGGTCGACCAGGACCAGGTGGACGTCGGTGCCGCCGGTCAGCACCGAGACGCCCGCCGCCTTCACGTCGTCCCGCACCAGGCGCTCGGCCAGGATGCGGGCGCCCTCCAGCGTACGACGCTGCCGCTCCCGGAACTCCTCGCTCGCCGCCACCTTGAAGGCGACCGCCTTGGCGGCGATCACATGCTCCAGCGGGCCACCCTGCTGACCGGGGAAGACGGCGGAGTTGATCTTCTTGGCGAGCTCGGCCGTGGAGAGGATCACACCGCCGCGCGGGCCGCCCAGCGTCTTGTGGGTGGTGGTGGTGACCACATGGGCGTGCGGGACCGGGTTGGGGTGCAGCCCGGCCGCGACCAGACCGGCGAAGTGCGCCATGTCGACCATCAGGTAGGCGCCGACCTCGTCGGCGACCTCGCGGAATGCGGCGAAGTCCAGCCGGCGGGGGTAGGCCGACCAGCCCGCCACGATCAGCTTGGGCCGGTGCTCCCGCGCCAGCCGCCCGACCTCGGCCATGTCGACCAGGCCGTCGTCGCCGACGTGGTAGGCGACGACGTCGTAGAGCTTGCCGGAGAAGTTGATCTTCATGCCGTGGGTCAGGTGCCCGCCGTGGGCGAGGTTCAGACCCATGATCGTGTCGCCCGGCTGGAGCAGCGCGAACATCGCGGCGGCGTTGGCCTGGGCGCCCGAGTGCGGCTGCACGTTGGCGTGCTCGGCGCCGAACAGCGCCTTGACGCGGTCGATGGCGATCTGCTCGACCACGTCGACGTGCTCGCAGCCGCCGTAGTAGCGGCGGCCGGGGTAGCCCTCGGCGTACTTGTTGGTCAGGACCGAGCCCTGCGCCTCCATGACCGCGACCGGGGCGAAGTTCTCCGAGGCGATCATCTCGAGGGTGGACTGCTGGCGGTGCAGCTCGGCACCGACCGCGGCGGCGACGTCGGGGTCGAGCTCGTGCAGGGGGGTGTTCAGAAGCGACATGCGGTTTACGCCCCTCAGCCGGCGACGAAGGCGGTGTACTCGTCCGCCGAGAGCAGGTCGCCCGGCTCCTCGGCGACGCGCACCTTGAACAGCCAGCCGCCCTCGAAGGGCGCGGAGTTCACCAGCGACGGGTCGTTGACGACGTCCTCGTTGATCTCGGTGACCTCACCGGAGACGGGGGAGTACAGGTCCGACACCGACTTGGTCGACTCCAGCTCGCCGCAGGTCTCGCCCGCCGACACGGTGTCGCCGACCTCGGGGAGCTGGACGAACACGACGTCACCGAGCGCGTTGGCCGCGTGCTCCGTGATGCCGACCGTCGCGACGCCGTCCTCGGCGGCCGACAGCCACTCGTGCTCCTTGCTGTAGCGCAGCTTCTGGGGGTTGCTCATGGCCTGAATTCTCCTGTACGCGGGGGAGTGCTGGTGACGGGGGGACTGCTGTGACCGCTGTGACCAGCGGACATGTGCGCGGTGTCACGCGGGGGGCCGGTGGCCGCCCGGTGGCTACTTCTGGCGCTTGTAGAACGGCAGGGCCACGACCTCGTACGGCTCGTGGGTGCCCCGGATGTCCACCCCGACGCCCGGGGTGCCCGGCGCCGCGTGCGCCGCGTCGACGTACGCCATCGCGATCGGCTTGCCCAGCGTCGGGGAGGGGGCGCCGGAGGTGACCTCGCCGATCACCGTGCCGCCGGCGACCACCGCGTACCCGGCGCGCGGCACCCGGCGGCCCTGGGCGACCAGGCCGACCAGGACGCGCGGCGGGTTCTGCTCGGCGCGCGCGGCGGCCAGGCGCAGGGCCTCGCGCCCGACGAAGTCGCCCTCCTTGTCGAACTTCACCACCCGGCCGAGCCCGGCGTCGAACGGCGTCAGGGAGGTGGTCAGCTCGTGCCCGTACAACGGCATGCCCGCCTCCAGGCGCAGGGTGTCCCGGCAGGACAGCCCGCAGGGGACCAGGCCGGCGCCCTCGCCCGCCTCGGTCAGCGCCTGCCACAGCCCGGCGGCGTGCTCGGGCCTCACGAACAGCTCGAAGCCGTCCTCGCCGGTGTAACCGGTGCGCGCGATCAGGGCGGGCACGCCCGCGACCGTCCCGGGCAGCCCGGCGTAGTACTTCAGCCCGTCCAGGTCGGCGTCGGTCAGGCTCTTGAGGATGCCCGGGGACTGCGGCCCCTGGACCGCGAGGAGGGCGTAGGCGTCCCGGTCGTCGCGCACCTCGGCGTCGAAACCGGCGGCGCGCCCGGTCAGGGCGTCCAGCACCACCTGGGCGTTGGAGGCGTTGGCGACCACCATGTACTCGGTCTCGGCGAGCCGGTAGACGATCAGGTCGTCCAGGATGCCGCCGTCCTCACGGCAGATCATGGTGTAGCGGGCGCGGCCCGGCCGGACGGCCCCGATGTTGCCGACCAGGGCGTAGTCCAGCAGCGCGGCGGCCTGCGGGCCGGTCACCGTGATCTCACCCATGTGCGACAGGTCGAAGAGGCCGGCCCGGGTGCGCACGGCGTGGTGCTCGTCGCGCTCGGAGCCGTAGCGCAGGGGCATGTCCCAGCCGGCGAAGTCGGTCATCGTCGCCCCCAGCGCGCGGTGGACGGCGTCGAGCGCGGTGCGGCGCGGGGACACGGAGGAATCGGTACTGCTCATCGGTCGGTCGTCTCCCAGGGCGATGGGCCCCCCGCGCGAGCGAAGCCGGGCGTGGGGGAGGGCGAGGAAGGTCCTCCCCATCTGTCATCGGAACCTGAGAGGTTCGCCATGACACCCGCGCGCGGCGGCGACCATGGCTTGCACCTTGGGTGGAGCCGCTGGGACAGCGGCCCGCTTTTCAGATGTGCCTCGCCCGCGCGGTAACGGGGGCCTGAGAGATTCAAGGGAGGGACTTGCTCCTTCGGCGCCCCGGCGCGGCCGGGGACTCTCCCGCGCGGATTCAAACGGCCGGTATGCAGTTGGCGCGCACATCATTGCACGCCTCGCCCCGATCGCGGCAGGCCGCCATCTGTAACCGGCCTGTGGCACTACGCGCACGAAAACGCGAGAACCGCTGATTACCTTCTCTTTACACTCGAGGGGGAGGGAACTCTGTGAACCGCCCCAGGGGAGACGATCACGGTGAACAGGACCACGGCGTACGCCACGACCTCGGGCCTCGCGCTGCCCGAGCAGCCCTCCACCCCGGCCCGGGAGGGGTGCGGCCCGCTGCCCGCGCCGGTGGTCCGCGACCTGCGCGACCGGGCGGGCCGCAGCCCGCACGCCCTGCTCTTCGGCCCCCGCGACCTCGTCGTCGTCGCCGGCCTGCCCGGCAGCGGCAAGTCCACGCTGATGCGCCGCACCGTGCGCGGCCGGCGGGTGGACTCCCAGGACACCCGCGACCGCTGGGACCGCCGCATGCCCCGCTTCCTGCCCTACGCCGTCTACCGCCCCCTGGTCCGCCTCGCCCACTACGCCGGGCTGCGCCGCGCGCTGCGCTCCGGCGGGGGAGTCGTGGTCCACGACTGCGGCACCCAGGCGTGGGTGCGCGCCTGGCTGGCCCGCGAGGCCCGGCGCCGGGGCGGCGCGCTGCACCTGCTGCTGCTCGACGTCGCCCCCGGCGAGGCGCTGGCCGGGCAGCGCGACCGCGGCCGCGGCGTCTCCCGCTACGCCTTCCGCCGCCACCGGGCGGCCACCGCCCGCCTGCTGCGCGCCGCGCTGCGGGGCGACCTGCCCCTCGGCTGCGCCTCGGCGGTCCTGCTGGACCGGGCCGCGGCCGACGCGCTGCGCCGGATCGGCTTCACGGGCTGAGCCCCCGGCGCCGGTGCGCCGTCCGTGGGCCGGGCGCCCGCCCGGCAGTCCCGCCTGCCGCCAGACTCTTCCGTCCGGATCGGGCCGGACCGGTTAGCCTTTTCAGCCACAGCAGTGGCTTCGGACCAGGCGGTAGGCAGATGGACTTCCCGGCGGGTTTCTCCGCGGACTTCCCGGCGCAGGCGCACCCCCGTTCGCACGGCGGATGGCCCGGCAACGAGCTGGAGGAGGTGCTCTCGGCCGCGCTCGGCGCCGGGCCGTCTGCCAACGGGCGGATCGTGGAGGTGCTGGGCCGCAGCTTCCTGTGGGTGCCGCTGCCCAGCGGCGGCGGCCCGCACAGCGGCCCCCTGGACCTGCCCGCGCTGGAGATCGAGGGCCAGGCGTACGTGCCGGTCTTCAGCTCCGAGGAGCAGCTCCGCCAGGTCGCCGGCGCGCACATGTCGTACACCGTCGCCCCCGCCGTGGAGTTCGCCCGCGGGCTGCCGCCGCAGGTGGGCATCGCCGTCAACCCCGGCGGCGTGGTCGGCATCCCGCTGCCGCCGCCCGCCGTGGCCGAGCTGTGCCGGGCCGGGCGGACCCCGCTGGACGGGGCCGCGAGCGGCGGCCGGGTCCGCCTCTTCGAGCCGGACTGGCAGGACGACCCGGTGGACTTCCTCGCCGCGGCCTCCGGCGAGTTCGACGCCACCGGGGTCGTCCGCACCGCCCGCCGCTGCCTGGCCGCCATCGAGACCGCCGATCCGGTGATGTTCGTCGGCGTCGAGCTGACCCACTGGGAGGGCGACGCGCGGGCGGTCCCGCTCGACGCCCTGGGCCGGGCCCTGGGCAAGGTGCCGGTGACCTGGCCGGTCAACCTGGTTCTCCTGGAGGCGGCCCAGGACCCCGTGTGCGACTGGATGCGGGAGAAGGTCCAGCCCTTCTACCACCGGGACCGGTGAGCGGCCGGTCCGACGGCGCCGAGCGCTGAACGGTCCTGCCCGCGGAGCGCATAACCTGGTTTCATAGCGCGGTCGAGGGTGTTGCACGAAGGGGCGGTAGAAGAGTGAGCGCGAGCGGCACGGCCGCGGCCGGCCAGGTCGAGCACATGCTGCGCCAGGTGACGCCCGGGCGCTACGACGCCTACGAGGCGCTGCTGCGCGCCCTCGCGACCCCCGGCTCCGGCCAGGTCTGGATGCTGCTGTGGCACGGCCAGGCCGGAGCGGCGGACGCCCAGTACGGAAGCATGCAGGTCGACGGCTACGGTTACGCGCCCTGCGTCACCTCCGCCCAGGAACTGTCGGCCAGCGGCTGGAGCCGTTCCTACGAGGTGGTCGACGGACTGGAGATCGCCCGCGCCCTCTACCCCGACCACTTCGGCCTCTGGCTCAATCCGCACGCCCCCGGCGGCGGCGTCGGCATCCCCTGGCTGGACCTGCGCCGGATCGCCATCGGCCTGGACCGGCAGCCCGCCGGCCCGCTGCGCCTGTCCGAACCGGCCCTCGAGCTCCCGCAGTTCTACGCGCTGCTCACGCAGAACGCCCACCGCACCCCGGCGGTCCGCTCGCTGCGCCGCGCCTGGGTGCAGCCGGCGCTCGGGGCGCCCTACCTCGCCATCGGCCTCGACGTGTACGACACCTCCCCGGCCGCCGTGGACACGGTACGGGCGATGATGCGGCAGTCGATCGGCGCGATCCCGGACGGGCTCCCGGTGTCGACCGTGGCGATGTCCGACGCGTACGACCCGGTGGCGCTGTGGCTGCGCGCCAACGCGCGCCCCTTCTACGACCGGGAGGCCCACGCGGCCGGGGAGGTGTCGTACACGTCGAGGCCGATGGCGAGGTAGGGCGCCCCGAGCGCCGGCTGCACCCAGGCGCGGCGCAGCGAGCGGACCGCCGGG
>NZ_WYCT01000396.1 GCF_011008945.1 Streptomyces harenosi | reverse complement strand
AGATGGGTATAAGAGACAGGTCCAGCACCGCCTCGGCCGTCGGGCCGTTCAGCTCGTCGACGATGCGGCCGTCCGCCAGGAAGACCACCCGGTCCGCGTAGGCCGCAGCCACCGGGTCATGGGTGACCATCACGACCGTCTGGCCCAGCTCGCGCACGGAGTTGCGCAGGAAGCCCAGCACCTCGGCGCCGGACCGCGAGTCGAGGTTCCCGGTCGGCTCGTCACCGAAGATGATCTCGGGCTTGGAGGCCAGGGCCCGGGCCACGGCCACCCGCTGCTGCTGGCCGCCGGAGAGCTGGGAGGGGCGGTGGCCCAGCCGCCCCGACAGACCGACCATCTCGATCACGGTGTCGAGCCACTGCCGGTCCGGCTTGCGGCCCGCGATGTCCATCGGAAGCGTGATGTTCTCCAGGGCCGTCAGCGTCGGCAGCAGGTTGAACGCCTGGAAGATGAAGCCGATCTTGTCCCGGCGCAACCTGGTGAGCTGCTTGTCCTTCAGGGAGCCCAGCTCGGTGTCGCCGAGGCGCACCGACCCCGAGGAGAACGTGTCGAGACCGGCCACGCAGTGCATCAGCGTGGACTTGCCGGAACCCGACGGACCCATGATCGCGGTGAACTCGGCCTGCCGGAACTCCACGGAGACCCGGTCGAGGGCGACCACCTGGGTCTCGCCCTCACCGTAGATCTTCGACAGCTCCGTGGCGCGCGCGGCCACGGCGGTGGACCGGCCGGCGATGGATGCGGTGGTCATGGGGAGGCGCTCCTGTTTCGGGACGACGGTGTTCTCGCGATTGCCGGGTTCCGGGTTCCGGGTTCCGGGTTCCGGGTTCCGGGTTTCCGGGGCTCCGGGGTTCCGGGGTTCTCGGGGATGAGATCCATCGTCCCGGCCGCGGGGGCCGGTGGAGTCAGCCGCTGTTCCGGTTCCGGGGGGAGACTTCGGTCGGACCGGGCGGGGCCGTGTCATACCTGGGGATGACGGGGGACCCTGAGACGCCGGCGCCGGTGCGGAACGCATGGGTCCGTCATGTCGAGACGGTGAAATTCCGTCATTCCGCATGCACGGCCGGGCGGGACACGCAAGGCTGTTGGCAAGTGCGGATGGCCTGATCGGCAGACTGATGGTTCCTCAGACATCAATAAAATAAGACAACATCGGTCCGCCCGCCCGCTGTTCGGGGGATGCATCCCGATAGGCTCGGGGTCTCGACGCGGAGCCCATGGCCTGCCCGGATGGTGGAATGCAGACACGGCGAGCTTAAACCTCGCTGCCCCTTCGCGGGCGTGCCGGTTCGAGTCCGGCTCCGGGCACCTCCGCTCGCACGGCGCCGATCCGGCGGAAGGGCCGGGCCGGCGTCCACGTCCCCCGCGCCACGGAGCGTCACGCGGGCGCGACCACCCCTGAGGCGGTGTCCCGGACTCCACGATCGGGTGATCTTCCGCCGCCGCCCGAGCGGCCCGGCGCGGACGCCCGGGCGTTGCCTTCTGTGCGTTCCCGCGGTCCTCCCCCCGCTCACGGGGCGCCCGTGTCGCGCGCCCAGGACTTCACCTCGTGCCCATTGACAGCGGGCCCATGCGGCCGGAAACTCACGTCAGCACTCAGTGAAGGAATTTTCACCACGCGAACGAACGGGCGGGCGGCCGGCGGGCGCGCCGCGCCGCCGTCCCCGACGCCGCCCCACCGGCAACGACGCCAACCGAAGGGAACGACCGATGCGCACCACCGTCGGCATCATCGGAGCCGGCCCCGCCGGCCTTCTCCTGGCCCGGCTCCTCCACAACGCCGGCATCGACTCGGTCGTCCTGGAGAGCCGCGACCGCGCCTACGTCGAGCGCCGCCAGCGCGCCGGCATCCTGGAGCAGGGCACCGTGGACGTGCTGCGGGCGGCCGGCGCCGGGGAGCGGATGGACCGCGAGGGGCTGCGCCACGACGGCATCGAGCTGCGCTTCGACCGCGTCCGCCACCGCGTCGACTTCCCCGCCCTGACCGGCGGGAAATCCGTGATGGTCTACGCCCAGACCGAGGTCTGCAAGGACCTCATCGCCCTCCAGCTCAAGGAGGGCGGCCCGCTGCTGTTCGAGGCGGAGGCGCTGGCCGTGGAGGGCGCCGAGACCGACACCCCGCGCATCCGCTTCCGCCACCAGGGCGCCGAGGACGTCCTGGAGTGCGACTACGTCGTCGGCTGCGACGGCTTCTGGGGAGTGGCCCGCCAGGCGGTCCCCGCCGCGCTGAGCCGCACCTTCGAACGGACCTACCCCTTCGGCTGGCTCGGCATCCTCGCCGACGTCGCCCCCTCCCACGACGAGCTGGTCTACGCCCGCCACGACCGCGGCTTCGCCCTGCTCTCCATGCGCTCCCCGTCCGTCTCCCGCCTCTACCTCCAGGTGCCCGCGGGCACGGACGCCGGGACGTGGAGCGACGAGGAGATCTGGGACGAGCTGGAGCGCCGCTTCGAGACCGCCGACGACTGGCGCCTGGAGCGCGGGCCGATCACCCAGAAGTCCGTCACGCCCATGCGCTCCTTCGTCCACGAGCCCATGCGCCACGGCCGCCTCTTCCTCGCCGGCGACGCCGCGCACATCGTGCCGCCCACCGGCGCCAAGGGCCTGAACCTCGCCGTCGGCGACGTCGTGACCTTCGCCCGGGCCCTGGTCCACCGGCGCGAGACCGGCTCCGCCGAGCTCCTCGACGCCTACTCGGTCACCTGCCTGCGCCGGGTCTGGCAGGCGGAGCGGTTCTCCTACGACATGACGACCCTCCTGCACCGCGCCCCCGACGCCACCCCCTTCGACGACCGCCTCCAGGTGGCACGCCTGGCGCGCATCGCCTCCTCCCGGGCGGCCGAGACCGACCTGGCCGAGGCGTACACCGGCTTCCCGGTCGGGTGAGCCCCCCCACCCGGGGGCATGACCCCCTCCAGTGAGGGGAATCACGGACCCGCGTAGCGTGTTGCCCAGCACCACGAGGGAAAGATCCTCCCCAAGCACTAGGGTCAATCCTTTGCCTACCTATTACTCTTGAGCCAAGGCCATGCTGTGTGGCCATGGAGGAGTGAAATGAGGAGCAGAAACCCGGTCTTCTCGCGACGGGGGTTCAGCCGCGACAACGGCTACGCGGGCTTCAACGCCGCGCCGCAGGCCGGGGGACCCGCCGTCGCCACCCAGGGGAACCCGTACGCGCAGGGCGATCCGTACGCCCAGCAGGCCGGCAACCCCTACGCGCAGAACCCGTACGCGCAGAACCCGTACGCCCAGCAGGACGTGGAGTACGGCGCTCCCCAGGCGCCGGCCGCCGCCGGCCGGATGACGATGGACGACGTCGTGGTGCGGACGGCGAGCACGCTCGGCGTCCTGATCGTCACGGCCGCGCTCTCCTGGGCGCTGCTGCCCGTCGACGACGCCCACATCAACCGGTCCTACGGCATCGGCATCGGTGCCGCCCTGATCGGCATGGTCCTGGCGTTCGTCCAGTCCTTCAAGCGCAAGGCGTCGCCGGCGCTGATCCTGACGTACGCGGCGTTCGAGGGCGTCTTCCTCGGCGTCGTCTCCAGCGTCGTCGACAACCGCATCGCCAGCGGTGCGGCCATGCAGGCGGTCCTCGGCACGATGGCGGTCTTCGCCGCCGTGCTCGTCGCCTACAAGGCGGGCTGGATCCGCGTCAACCGCCGCTTCGTCGGCTTCGTGATGGCCGCGGCGCTCGGCTTCGTCCTGCTGATGGCGGTGAACCTGCTGTTCGCCGTGTTCGGCGGCGGTGACGGCCTCGGCTTCCGCAGCGGTGCGCTCGGTGTCGTCTTCGGCATCATCGGCGTGCTGCTCGGTGCCTGCTTCCTCGCCCTGGACTTCAAGCAGGTCGAGGACGGCGTCGCCTACGGCGCCCCCCGTGAGGAGGCGTGGCTGGCCGCCTTCGGCCTGACGCTGACGCTGGTGTGGATCTACCTGGAGTTCCTGCGACTCATCTCGATCCTCAACAGCAACGACTAGCACCCCCGCGCGCGCTCGCCGGCGCGGTCGTGCGAAAGGGCCCCGGAGATCTCCGGGGCCCTTCGTCGTGCCCGAAGCGGCGCGGGTGGGCCGGGTCCGCCGTACTCCCGCGGCCCGGCCCACCCGTCCGGCGGGCCGGGAGACCTACGGGCCCGCGGGGCTACAGCAGCCTGCGCGCGGCCCGTCGCAAGTCGTACTCATGGATGATCGCCTTGGCGTGGCCGTACGCCAGGTTGTGCTCGTGACGGAGCCAGGTCACCTTCTCCTCGAAGCGGAGGGCGGGGCCTTCTTCGACGGTGCGCAGCCAGTCGGAGATCTCACGACCGGTGCACTGGGGGATGCGGGCGAGCAGGTTGCGATGGGTCTCCTCGGAGAAGATCTGGGACATCGGCGCCTCCGGACGTATGGGTGTAAGCCGGTCCTTCAACTCACCGTGCCCGAGCGTTCGCTCGTTGGCAACAGTGCCGGTGGGACGCGTACGCTCGCGCCGTGGTTGATACGACGCCTCTGACCCGTGCCGTGGATCACTTCGCCGACCGGCTGCGGGCGGCCCCGCAGAGCCGGCTGCAACGGGGCGCCGCGGCCGAGGCGCTCGCGCTGGCCCGGGAGCTGTCGCGCCGGGCCCAGCTCGCCGAGGAGCCGGGCGCGCAACCCCGGGAGATGCCCGACGCGGGGATGTTCGCCGCCGCCGACCAGATCACCGTGGCCGCCCACGACCTGGCGCTCGTCCTGGGCAGCGACGCCGAGGTGGCCGAGGCGGTGGGGCTGGTGACCGAGGCACAGAAACGCGCCGGGGTGTGAGCCCCGGCGCGCGGTACGGGTGCGGACGGGACCGCGGCTACAGCGACGCGATGACCCGGTCCGCCAGGACGTACACCGTCTCCCCGCCGCAGGCGAAGGTGAGGGCGTAGGCGCCCGAGACGCCGGACCCGCCGAGCAGGACCGGTACGTCACCCGCGCGCAGCGCGGCGGCCAGGCGGTCCGCGGTCTCCCGGTGCCCCGGGGTCATGCACAGGGTGGTGCCGTCGGCGAAGACGTAGACGTCGAGCGTGCCCAGCGGGCCCGGGCGGACGTCGGTCAGCTCGACGCGGGCGGCGGCCAGCTCCTCCAGCGTGGCGGCGGTGCGCTCGTGGTCGTTCGACACCGGCGAGGAGGCCGGGACGAAGTCCGGGTGCGAGGGGTGGCGGCGGCGGGCCGCGGCCAGCTCGGCGGAGTCCCCGGCGGTCTCGTCGGCGTCCGCGCCGGGCTCGGCCACCGGCTCCAGGCCCGCGAAGTCGGCCTGCCGGGGCAGGTAGAGCTCGCTGTCGGGCAGGCCCAGCAGCAGCGGCGCGTCGGAGGCGTCGCGGGCCTCCTGGGCGGCCCAGAAAGCCCGCGCCTCGGCGAGCTCCCGCTCGCGTTCCTCGGCCAGCGCCTCGGCGACGGCGGCGCGTATCTCGTCCGCGTCGGCGGTGGTGCGGGCGGCGGGAACCAGGCCCCGCGCCGCGGCGGCGCGGCTCTCGGCCAGCTCGGTGTGCAGGGCCGCCACCTGCCGGCGCAGCACCTGGATGCTGCGCAGGACGGCGACGCCCACGGCGCCGGTGGCGGCCGTGGTGAGCAGCAGGGCGATCGGCATGGCGCTCACGGACGTACTCCCGGTTTCAAAGTCGACCCCCGACTTCCTACATCAGCTTGAACGGCGGACTAACCCTCTGTCAGTGCGTAACGTCACGAAACGGACAGCGGGTGGGGGAGGGAGGTGCCGGTGGGGCTGCTCTGACCTGCGGGGATTGCCGGTGCGAGGGAGATAGGTCACATCCTGGGGGAGATTGGGTCACGAAACGGCCCGGAGCCCCGGTTGTCCGGGGTTCCGGGCCAAAGCATCGCGTGGCGTCGACCGGCCGCTACGGACCGTCGACCGGCGGCGGGGGGAGCGCTGTCTCTTATACACCTCTGACGCTGCCGACGCAG
>NZ_WYCT01000395.1 GCF_011008945.1 Streptomyces harenosi | reverse complement strand
GTCGTACCCGAGGCGGGCGGCGGGGAGGCGGATCGCGGCCGGGCGGACGCCGCTCCCCCGGCGCCCGTCGCGCTGCCGGCGGCCTTCCGCTGCACCACGACCGCATCCGGCCCCCGCTCGCCGCCCGTCACCGGTACGGCCGCCTGCGGCACCGCGGGAGCGGCGCGCGGACGGACCACCGGGACGGCAGCCGACGGGGCCGGTGGCGCCGCGGCGGCGGCCGGGCCCGTGGCGGGCGCGGGAATCCGGGTCCCGGCCACCGGCAGGGACGGCGCCGGTGCGGCGGCGGTCCGGACGGTGGTCCCGGACGGGCTGCCCCGGTGCGGTGCGGGACGCACGACCGGGACACCCCGGCCGGAACCGGCGCCGTTCCTGCCGCCGCCCGGTGCGGCCGGCCCGGGGCGCACGGCCGGGGACCGCCCGCCCGGGGACCGCCGCGTGGTGGTCGCGGCCACGTCCGGGGACGGCGCGGCGCCGCTCGGGGAGGCGTCGCTCACCGCCGGTGCGCCGGTCCAGCGCGCGGCCACCACGGGACGGCCCCCGGGGCGGGATGCGGCGGGCGCAGCCGCCCCTTCCGGGACCCGGGTCTCCGTACGGAGCGGACGCGCGGCGAGCAAGGGCAGGGTGCGCGGCGCCGCCGGGGCCCCGGGCACCACGGCGCGGCTCACGGTGAGACCGCTCCGGCCGGCCGTGCCCGAGGACGGGGCGGCCCCGGTGCCGGTCCCGGCTCCGGTCCGTCCGGCGGTACCGCCCGCACCGTCGTGCGCGGGCCGGGCCGCGGAGACCGGCCGGACCGGGACGACGGGTTCCCGGGGCGGTCGCCCCTCCGGGCCCCGGGGTGCCGGGCGGGACCCGCCCGGGCCGGCCGCCGCCGCGACGGCGCCCGCGGTCTCGCGGGACGCGGGGCCGGCCGTGCCGTCCGGCGACGACTTCACCAGCGGCCGGCCGGGACCCTGCCCGGGGTCGGTGGAGCCGGGCCGGGCGGCGCCCTCGGCGGAAGGGACCGCGAGGCGCTGGACCTCCCGCGTCCCCAGCAGCGGGGAGCGTTCCGCGCCCTCCGGCGGTGGGCCCGCCGCCACCGACGGCGGCGGGGCCGCGCCGGGAGCGGTGGACGGCACCGCCGTCCGGCCGCCGTCCGCACGGGCCGCCGCCGAGGCGGCGTCCGCGCCGCCGTCCCGGCGCACCGGGGCACGCTGGACGTCCGGGCGGTACGCGGTACGCGGGGCGGGGCGGCCCGACGCGGCGGAAGACGGCAGTTCGGCGCTGGGCGGCAGCGCGGGCATCGGCGCGCCGAGGCCGCCGCGGGCACGGGCCCCGCCGGAGCCGGTGCCGGACGCCGGGCGGGTGGCATCCGCCCGCGCCCCCGGTCCGCCGGGGGCCGTACGCCCCTCGCCCGCGTCGTGGGGCCCCGGCGTTCCCGCGCCCTCCGGCGCGTGGCGCTGGACGACGGGCAGCGCCGGGCCGGGCGCGGCAGGGTCACCGGTCGCCGAACGGGCGGCGGAGGCGGACGGGCGGGCGGGGCCGTCCGCCGCGGGCGGGGACATGGCGGGCACGGCCGTGGCGGGCAGGGCGTTCAGCGGCGCGCCGAGGGGCGCGCGGTCTTCCGCGCTCCGGGGGGTGCGCTGCACCGGACCGGTGGCCGGTGCGCCGGCTGTGGCGGGCGGCGGTACGGCGGAGCCGCCGTGGGCGCGGTCGCCGGGGGCCGCAGCGACGGCGGGCGGCACCGCGCGGACCCGGCGCACGGGTCCGGCCGGGCGCCGGGCGATGGTCAGCGGGCCCCCCACCGGGCGGACACGGGCGGCCGCGGAGGAGGCCCCGGCCCCGGTGGCGGAAGCCTGTCCGGAGGTGCCCGGGGTCTCGGACGCCCCCGGGGCGCGGGAGGCCCGGGAGGCGGGGACGGCAGGGGTCCGGGACGTACCCGTCCGCTCCCGCCCGCCGCTCCGGGTGTCCGGGGCGGACGGCGTCCGGGCGGACGGCGTCCGGGCGGTGTCCCTCGGGTCCGGCCCGGACCCGGTGGAAGGCGTGCGCGGCGCGGCCTGCGCCCGTGTCCGCGGCCCTGCCTGCTCCTGCGTCCCTGCCTGTGTCTGGGGAGCGTACGGCTCTCCGGAGGCACGCCGGGCGGCACGCTGGACCGCCGGCTCGTCCCGGACCGGGCCGGGGGCGACCGCCGCCACCCGCCGGACCAGCGGAATGTCGAGGTCCGGGCCCGGCCCGCCGCCGGGCCGCTCCGCGCGCTGGACGGCGGGGGGCGCCACGGGCAGCGTTCCGGCGGAGCCGGTGGACAGCAGGCCCCGGGACCGCGGCGCGCCGCCCGGGCCACCGGTGGCGGCACCGGCCGGACCGGACCCAACCGCCGGGACGGACGCACTTGCCGGGACGGACCCACCCGCCCGGTCGGACGCGCCCGCGTCGGAGGAACCGGGCGCGGGGGAGCCACCGGATGGGCGGGGCCGGGTGGACGGACCAGACCGGGGCGACGGACCCGGCGGGCTCGACGCCGCTCCCTGCCGCCGCGTCCCGGGCGGGGCCGCGGCCGGGTCCTGCCGCTCCCCGCCGTCCGCGGCCTGCCCGGTCCCGGCGGCGGGCCCGCGCGGCGCGCGGAGCAGCAGCGGGCCTCCGTCCGTGCCGAGGGTGCGGGGCGTGGCCGGCCCGACGACGCCGCGCACCACGCCCGCCGGGGCCGTGGGCAGCACGGCGTGCCCCAGGCCGGAGCCGAAGGACGGGTTCTGCCACGCGGTCAGGCCGGCCCGGAAGGACAGGCCGTCGCTGACCGCCAGCGGCGCGCGGGAGACGGTGAGTTCCGGCGCCGTGGTGCGCCGCCACCCGCCGTCCCAGTCGCCGGGCACCGAAGGGACCGGCGCGGAGGGACCGGGCGCCGGGGAACCGGCCCCGGAGGGACCGGACCCGGAGGGACCGGACCCGGAGGGACCGGTCCCGGAGGCACCCGGCCCGGACGGCGACGCGGGGCCGGGCGTGGCGGAGCCCCGGGCGTCAGGGGCTCCCCTGTCCCGGCCTCCGGCCCCGGAGCCGGACGGACCGGCCGCTCCGGCGGCCCGGCGGCGCAGCCTGTCCCGCCATGCCATGTGCTAACCGCTCTCGTTGATACGGGTGTTGATACGGGCGATCTCCGCCACCCACTGCCGGCGTTCGCCGTGGGTGAGGTCGAGGATCTCCTCGCGCTGCCAGTGGAAGTGGTAGGCGATGTACGCGATCTCCTCCCGGAGCCGGGGAAGGGCGTACGTCACGATTCCCCCAGGCGCCCACCCGAGAGGTCGACCTCGAAGCCGCCCTCGCAGTGCGGGCAGGTCACCGCCGCGCGGGTGTGCCCCTCGCTGTTGACGCGACGGTAGAAGTCCTGGAGGAAGGCCACGTCGGTGGCGTACATCCGCTCCACGATCCCGGCGTGCACGTCGGTGATGGTGCCGATCCGGGTGATCACCTGGCTCAGCAGCACCACGCTCAGGTACGCCGGATTCTCCTTGACCCGCAGGTCGATCTGGGGCCGCAGTTCATCACGGGCGGTGGCCAGGCGCATCGAGCCGTCGCGGTGCAGCACGCCCGCCTCGTCGACGTACCCGCGCGGCAGCTCGAACTCGAACTCGGTGCGCAGGCCGTGCTCCTCCCGGGGCGGCGGCGGGGCCGCGGGGGCCGCCGCCTCCTGCTCCGGCTGCGGGGCGGGCGTCGTCAACTGGAGGATCTCCTCCAGGTTGCCCGCCGTCACCGTACGGCGCCTCATTCGACGACGATCTCCTCGAACACGATGGTGACGGTCTCGGTGGCCGCGGCGGACTCGCCCGCCTTCAGCGAGGGGCCCTCCCACTTGGACGCCCAGCCCTGCATGAGCTGGATACGGCGGACCGTGGTGCCCTCGGAGTCCTTGATCTCGATGGTGAGGTTCTGCCGCGCGGAGTTCACCGCCCCCTTGTTGAGGGTCTCCTTGATCCAGTTGGTGAACTCGCTGCTCTGGTCGAGGCCCCGGGTGATCGTGATCTCGCCGGCCTGCCGGGCGCCGGGCTGCTTGCGGATGATCTGCTTGCCCGTCGCGCTGACCTGGCGGACCTCGACGACCTCCTCCTCGACGGTCAGCCCGCTGATCTCCTGGATCGACTCGACCAGGTAGCCGCCGAGCTGCACGCCGAAGACGTGGGTGGAAAGAGCGTCGCCCTCTGCCATGACTGTCTGTCACCTTTCCTTGCGGACCCGCGGGTCACTCGTCGATGAGGCTGGTGCTGTCGGAGAACTGGGCCAGCCGGAACACCACGAACTCCGCGGGCTTGACGGGCGCGACGCCGATCTCGCAGACGACCCGGCCCTGGTCGATGGACTCCTGCGGGTTGTTGTCACGGTCGCACTTGACGTAGAACGCCTCCTCGGCCGTCCGGCCGAACAGGGCTCCCCGGCGCCATTCCTCGGTGAGGAACGCCGCGACGTTGCGCCGGATGCTCGACCACAGCCGGTCGTCGTTCGGCTCGAAGACCACCCACTGGGTGCCCAGGAGGATCGACTCCTCCAGGTAGTTGAACAGGCGTCGCACGTTCAGGTAGCGCCAGGCCGGGTCGGAGGAGAGGGTGCGGGCCCCCCACACGCGGACGCCGCGGCCGGGGAAGGCCCGCACGCAGTTCACGCCGATGGGGTTGAGCAGGTCCTGCTCGCCCTTGCTGAGCCGGATCTCCAGGTCCACGGCGCCGCGGATCACCTCGTTGGCGGGCGCCTTGTGCACGCCGCGCTCGGCGTCGCTGCGCGCCCACACGCCGGCGATGTGGCCGCTCGGCGGGACGGTGGTGTTGCGTCCGGCGGCCGGGTCGAAGACCCGTACCCAGGGGTAGTAGAGGGTGGCGTACCGAGAGTCGTAGCCCGCCTCGTCGTTGCGCCAGGTGCGCACCTGCTGGGCGGTGAGGCCGGGCGGGGTGTCCAGGACGGCCACCCGGTCGCCCATCTGCTCGCAGTGCGCGATCACGGCGAGCTGTACGGTGCGCACGCCCTCGGCGTCGATGTCGCCGCGCTGGTAGGCGCTCATCAGGTCCGGGACCGCGACCATGGTGATCTCGTCGATGGTCTCCAGGCCGCCGAAGCCGGTGCGGGCCGCGGCGTCGCCGACGTACTCGGCGGGGTCCAGGCGGGCCACCGGACCGGGTGCGGCCGGCGCGTCGGGCAGCGCCACCGTCTGGGCGGCGGGCCTGGCCTGGGGCGCGTCGCGCCGCTCGGTGACCTCGACCAGCTTGGAGTTGCGGGCCTGGCTGACCAGATACCCCTTGACGCTCTTGCGGGTGGAGGCGTCGTAGGTCTCCACCACCTCGCCGCCCTGGCGCACCAGGAACCTGAACCGGTCCTCCGGCGGGTCCTCGCCGGGCACGTCGGCGATCTCCACCGACACCCCGGCGGCGCCGGGCCGGGCGGCGACCAGGAACCCGCCGAGCTCCACCGGCCGCGGCGCCCCGGCCTGCTGTCCCCGGCCGGTCCCGTCGGCGGCCGGCGCGGAGGAGTCCTCGGCGGAGCCCCCGATCCGTACCACGTAGGCGGCGCCGCCGCCGTTGGCGAAGTACCCGTAGACCGCGTGGGCCAGGTAGGTGCCCTCGGTGAAGCCGCCGAACTGCTGGGTGTACTGGTCCCAGCTGGTGACCAGGGTCGGCGTGTGGAACGGGCCGGCCTCGGCGAACCCGACGAACGCGGCGACCGCGGTACCCACGCCTTCGATCGGCCGGGCACCGGACTGCACCTCCTCCACATACACACCCGGGGTGAGGTACGTCGGCATGCTCGCGCTCCTTAGCGTCCTTGCGGGGTGACCTGTGTCCGGGCCGAGTCTGCGCGGCGGCTCCCGGGGGGCGACAGGGACGTAGGGACCTGGCCGGGGGCAAGGCCGCTGCCTTTCCGGCCCCCTGCCGCCTGCTTCTTATACACATCTCCGACCCCACGAGACACTCGCCCACCTCTTATGCCGACTTCTTATTCAAAAATAAAGAAATGATAATGTTATATGTCAGTAGCACAAAACGCGA
>NZ_WYCT01000394.1 GCF_011008945.1 Streptomyces harenosi | reverse complement strand
GTCGCGGGCCCGGCGAGGGCGGCGGGCGCGGCGGGGGCGGCGCCGGTCGCCGTACCGCGCGGGACCGTGCCGAAGCGCGGTGTGAACACCTGCTCCAACGCGCCCGGCAGCATCGCCGCGAGCCGCTCGTCGGAACCGGCGCTCACCTCCAGCCAGACGGTGGGGCGGTCGTGGATCAGCAGCAGGACGCATCCGGCGTGCGTGAGCGCGGTGACCGGCCCCGCGGGATGGCCCACCAGGTGCTGCCAGACGCGTTCGCGCAGCGGGACCTCGGCGAGTTTGCCGTGCCCGCGCAGCCATGCCTCCACCTCGGCCAGGGCGAAGGACGGGCTGGTCTCGGTGCCGCCGACCGGCTTGGGGAAGTCGGCGTGGCGGCGGCGCCAGTTGCTCACGGCCGCGCGGCCGACACCGGCGAGCCGGGCGATCCCCGCCGCGGTCACTTCCGTCGCATTGTCCTGCATCCGCCCCACTTCCTCGTCCATGCCCTGCCGTGCCCGTGTGGTGCCCGTCGGTGCCCCGGGGTCGCGCTCCGCGCGTTCCCTGCGGTCCCCCGGGTCCGTGCGGCCGCGCTTGCCCGCTCACGTGATCGTTTTCCCTGCCGGCGGCACCGTGGCGCTGAGCATACCGGCGCATGGGTAAGCCGGTCGTTTACACGCGTGTACCCGCCAAGCCCCGTGAACAGTGTTGACTCGATTCACAGGCTCTGCTCTCATTGACTCAGCGAACGATCAACCGCCGGTCGGCGGCGGTTTCCGTATCGGGAGGGGACACAGCCATGGGCATGAAGGGCAAGATCGCGCTGGGCGCCGTCGTGGGGATCGTCGTCATCGGCGCCGTGTCGGCGAACGCGGGCGGCGGCGACGGCGGCTCGGACACCGACAAGGGAGCGTCGGCTTCCGTGCAGGGAAAGACCGGCGGCGAGAAGGACGCGGGCAAGGCGGCCGAAGAGAAGGCCGACGAGAAGAAGGTCGCCTTCGAGGGGGACGGCGACTTCCAGGTCGGCGCGGACGTCAAGCCGGGCACCTATCGCACCACCGGCAACGACGGGATGTGCTACTGGGAGCGGGCCAAGGACGCCTCCGGTGAGCTGGACTCCCTGCTGGCCAACGACAACGTCAGCGGCACCGGCTACGTCACGGTGAAGCCCACCGACAAGATCTTCAAGTCGAGCGGCTGCGGCGACTGGGAGGCCGTCGACCCGCAGGCGAAGGGCTCTCCCGCCGCGGCGATGGCCGGGGACGGCGGCATGTTCCGGGTCGGCGCCGACATCGCGCCGGGCACCTACAAGTCGACGGGCAACACCGACGACTCCTGCTACTGGGAGCGCGCCAAGGACGCCGAGCACTCGATCGACTCGATCATCGCCAACGACAACGTGTCCGGTACGGCGGTCGTCAGGATCAGCTCCTCGGACGCGTACTTCAAGACGACCGGATGCCAGGACTGGAAGAAGACCGGCTGATCCGGCCTCGTACGGTCACCGCAGACAGCGGGTGCGGGGCGCCCGGCGGCCGAACCTCAGCGCCACGGGACCGGCCGCCTGCCGCACCGGCCCCGCGCCAGTCCCGCAGCCCGGCCCCGGTCCCGTCAGTCCGGCCCCGGTCCCGCGCCGCACCCGGCGCCCTGGGACGCTCCGGTGGGTTCAGTCCGCGTGGAACCGCTCGGGTGCGCGGGTCGGATTGCCGCCCGTGGGGAGCGGCTGGTCCGGGCAGCGGGTGAGCACCCTCTTCATGGCGGCCTTCTCGGCGGCGGTGACCCACAGCCCGTACTTCTTCTTCACCGCGACCTGGGCGGCGACGTACGGACAGCGATAGGTCTTGTTGGGCGGCAGCCAGGTCGCGGTGTCACCGTCACCCTTGGCACGGTTGGTCCCCGCGTCGACGGCCAGCAGGTTGAGCGGGTCATTGGCCAGGGCGATGCGCTTGGCGGCGTCCCACTGCCGGGCACCCTTCTGCCACGCATCGGACAGGGCGACCACGTGGTCGATGTCCACCCGGCTGCGCCCCCGGGCGAAGGCGATCCGGCGGCCGGTGTACGGATCGGGCTCCAGCGCTCCGGAGACCACCTTGCAGCGGTCGTCGCTGAACTCCACGTCCTTCAGATCGCGCCGGAGGATGTCGTCACGGGTGTCGCACCGGTTGGCGTCGGTGTCGGCCCACGGGGTGCCGAACTTGTCGCGGTCGTACCCGGTCCTGGGTGCGCGCCCCTTCACGGTGAGCGAGTCGACGGCCGCCAGGGCCGTTCCCGCCTGCGCGGTGCTCTCGGGTCCACCGTCACCCGTGGCCCCCTCCGTGCATCCGGCCACCGCCAGCAGTGCCACCGCCACGGCGGTCACCGCCCCACCCCTTCGACACCTCACGGTGCGCCCTCCCTCACTACCCGCTGATCCACGGCGCCCGGGCTTGCCGCCTGCCGTAACGGTAGCCGCCGACAGGTCCAGACCACATCGATACAAATCCGGCATTCGCCCACCATTCGGCGTATCGTCGGTGGTGGACCACCTCCGGAAGGAGTCGCGCATGGGCATCTTCGACAAGCTGAAGAGCAAGATGTCGCCGGACAAGACCAAGGGCATGTCCGACGCTGCGGAGAAGCAGGTCAACGAGAGGACCGGCCACAAGTACGAAGATCAGGTCGACACCGCTCAGCAGAAGATGGAGGGGCGGTTCGGCGTGAACCGCGACCGGCCCGACCGGCCCTAGGACCGCAGACCCAAGCAGGTCACGCACACACCAAGCATCGAAAACACCGGTCCGCCCGCACGACGACCGTGCGGGCGGACCGGTGTTTCACGTGGAACCGGCGCCGCGCCTACGAATCCAGCACCGACGCCAGGAACTCGCCCACCCACGCCAGCAGTTCCCGCCCGACCAGCGGCTTGCCGCCGACCTTCGCGGTCTTCGGACGCGGTACGAGGACCTGGTGCGCCGCCGGCTTGAGGATGCTGCCCGGGTACAGCCGCT
Organism: Streptomyces harenosi; assembly: GCF_011008945.1. Classification (GTDB taxonomy): domain Bacteria; phylum Actinomycetota; class Actinomycetes; order Streptomycetales; family Streptomycetaceae; genus Streptomyces; species Streptomyces harenosi. The sequence goes on along the minus strand of NZ_WYCT01000394.1, from coordinate 3,073 downwards.
TGAGCCGCAGCTCCTGCGACTCGCGCAACTCCACCGGAGCGAACCGGATGTTGGTGCCCTGAAGCACGATCTCGCCGACGCCGCAGGCGCGCGCCAGCATCCGCAGGCCGGCCACCAGCAGCAGGTTCTCCACCGGCTCGGGCAACTTGCCGTAGCGGTCGACCAGTTCCTCCCGTACGGCCTTGATGTCCTCCTCGGTGTTGGCGGAGGCGATGGCCCGGTAGGCCTGGAGGCGCAGCCGCTCGCCGGGGGCGTAGTCGTGCGGAACGTGCGCGTCGACGGGCAGCTCGATCTTGACCTCGAGAGGCTGTTCCTCCTCGACCTCACCCGTCTCGAGCTGGCGCCGGTAGTCCGCGACCGCTTCGCCGACCATCCGCACATACAGGTCGAAGCCGACGCCGGCGATATGACCGGACTGCTCACCGCCGAGCAGGTTGCCCGCGCCGCGGATCTCCAGGTCCTTCATCGCCACATACATGCCCGCGCCCATCTCGGTGTGCTGGGCGATGGTGGCGAGCCGCTCGTGCGCGGTCTCGGTCAGCGGCTTCTCCGGCGGGTAGAGGAAGTAGGCGTAACCGCGCTCGCGGCCACGGCCGACCCGGCCGCGGAGCTGGTGCAACTGGGAGAGGCCGAAGGTGTCGCCGCGCTCCACGATCAGGGTGTTGGCGTTGGAGATGTCGATGCCGGACTCCACGATCGTCGTCGAGACCAGCACGTCGAACTTCTTCTCCCAGAAGTCGACGACGACCTGCTCCAGGGCCTGCTCCGACATCTGGCCGTGGGCGGTGGCGATGCGGGCCTCGGGGACGATGTCCCGCAGGCGGGCGGCGGCGCGGTCGATGGACTCCACTCGGTTGTGGATGTAGAACACCTGGCCCTCGCGCAGCAGCTCCCGGCGGATCGCCGCGCCGATCTGCTTCTCCTCGTAGGGCCCGACGAAGGTGAGCACCGGGTGCCGCTCCTCCGGCGGGGTGGTGATCGTCGACATCTCGCGGATGCCGGTGACCGCCATCTCCAGCGTGCGGGGGATGGGGGTGGCGGACATGGTGAGCACGTCGACGTTGGCGCGCAGCTTCTTGAGCTGCTCCTTGTGCTCCACGCCGAAGCGCTGCTCCTCGTCGACGATGACCAGGCCCAGGTCCTTGAACTTGGTCTCCGAGGAGAACAGGCGGTGGGTGCCGATGACGACGTCCACCGAGCCGTCGCGCAGGCCCTCCAGGACCGCCTTGGCCTCGGTGTCGGTCTGGAACCGGGACAGCGCCCGGACGTTCACCGGGAACTGGGCGTAGCGCTCGGAGAACGTGCCGTAGTGCTGCTGCACCAACAGGGTGGTGGGCACCAGGACGGCCACCTGCTTGCCGTCCTGCACGGCCTTGAAGGCGGCCCGCACCGCGATCTCGGTCTTGCCGTAGCCGACGTCGCCGCAGATCAGCCGGTCCATCGGGACCGACTTCTCCATGTCCTCCTTGACCTCGGCGATGGTGGTGAGCTGGTCGGGCGTCTCCGCGTAGGGGAAGGCGTCCTCCAGCTCCCGCTGCCAGGGGGTGTCCGGCCCGAAGGAGTGGCCGGGTGCGGCCATGCGGGCGCTGTACAGCTTGATCAGGTCGGCGGCGATCTCCTTGACCGCCTTCTTGGCCCGCGCCTTGGTCTTCGTCCAGTCGGCGCCGCCCAGGCGGTGCAGGGTGGGGGCCTCACCACCGACGTACTTGGTGATCTGCTCCAGTTGGTCGGTGGGGATGTAGAGACGGTCCCCGGGCTGGCCGCGCTTGGCGGGGGCGTACTCCACGACCAGGTACTCGCGGGTGGCGCCCTGCACGGTCCGCTGCACCATCTCGATGTAGCGGCCCACGCCGTGCTGCTCGTGGACGATGTAGTCGCCGGGCTCCAGGGTGAGCGGGTCGATGGTCTTGCGGCGCCGGGCGGGCATCCGGGTGCCGTCGCGACCGGCGGCCTTCTGGCCGGTCAGGTCGGTCTCGGTCAGGACGGCCAGCTTGAGCACGGGGTCGACGAAACCGTGGTCGATGCAGCCGCAGGCCACGTGCACGACGGAGGGGCTCACCTCGCCGAGGTCCGTGTCCAGGCGGGCGGCGATGCCCTCGCCGCCGAGCACCTCGACCGTGCGGGCGGCGGGACCGTGGCCTTCGGTGACGAAGACCGTGCGCCAGCCGTCGGCGAGCCAGCCCTTGGTGTCGGCGAGCGCCTTGGCGGTGTCGCCGCGGTAGGTGTCGGGGGCGTGCATCCCCAGCTTCAGGGTGTCGGTGCCCAGTTCCTCGTCGGCGGCGAACGGCGACACCGACCACCACATCATGTCCAGCTCGCGGGCCCGCTCCCGTACGTCGGCGAGGGACCACAGCGAGGCCGCGCCGACGTCGATGGGCGCCTCGCCGCCTCCGGCGGTGGCCGCCCAGGACGCCTGGAGGAACTCCTGGCTGGTCGCCACCAGATCCGCGGCCCGCGTCCGCACCCGCTCCGGGTCGCACACCAGGGCCATGGCGCCCTTGGGCAGCACGTCGAGCAGCAGTTCCATGTCGTCGACCAGGACCGGCGCGAGGGACTCCATGCCCTCCACCGCGATCCCCTCGGCGATCTTGCCGAGCAGTTCTCCCAGCTCCGGGTGGTCCTCCGCCAGGGCCCGCGCCCGCTCCCGCACCTCGTCGGTGAGGAGCAGCTCGCGGCAGGGCGGCGCCCACAGCCCGTGCTCGGCGACCTCCAGGGACCGCTGGTCGGCGACCTTGAAGTAGCGGATCTCCTCGACGTCGTCACCCCAGAACTCGATGCGCAGGGGGTGTTCCTCGGTGGGCGGGAACACGTCGAGGATGCCGCCGCGCACGGCGAACTCGCCGCGCTTCTCCACCAGCTCCACACGGGCGTACGCGGCGGCGGCCAGGGCCTCGACGATGTCGTTCAGATCGGCACTCTGCCCGGTGCGCAGGGACACCGGCTCCAGGTCGCCGAGCCCCTTGACCTGCGGTTGGAGCACGGACCGCACGGGGGCGACGACCACGGAGACCGGGCCGGTCTCGGGGTCGTCGGGGCGGGGGCTGTAGACGAAGGCGCCCGCCCACAGCTCGCG
>NZ_WYCT01000393.1 GCF_011008945.1 Streptomyces harenosi | reverse complement strand
CCCCCTGACCTCCGCCCCACCGGGCCGGCGCCCCCGTACGCCGTCCGCGGCCATCCCGCGGCCGCTCCCTGCCGTCACCTGCCGTCAACCGAAGGGAATCCGATGCAGATCGCGATCGTCCTCTACGACCGCTTCACCGCCCTCGACGCCGTGGGGCCCTACGAGACCCTGTGCCGCCTGCCGGACGCGGAGACCGTCTTCGTCGCCGAGCGGACCGGGCCCGTCCGCACCGACACCGGCAGCCTCGCCTTCACCGCCGACCGCACCCTGGACGAGGTCACCGCCCCCGACATCGTGGTCGTGCCCGGCGGCCCCGACCCGGGCACGCAGATGGCGAACACCGCGCTCCTGGACTGGCTGCGCGCCGCCGACGCCGCCAGCACCTGGACGACGTCGGTGTGCACGGGCTCCCTGCTGCTCGGCGCCGCCGGACTCCTGAAGGGCAGGCGGGCGACCTCGCACTGGCTGGCCCTGGACCGTCTCGTGCCCCTCGGCGCCGAACCGACGGGGGAGCGGGTCGTCACCGACGGCAAGTACGTCACCGCCGCCGGTGTCTCCGCCGGCATCGACATGGGCCTCACCCTGCTCGGCCGGATCGCCGGCGACGACCATGCCCGCACGGTCCAGCTCGCCACGGAGTACGATCCGCAGCCGCCCTACGACGCGGGATCGCCGCAGAAGGCGCCCGGGCACATCGTCGCCCGCCTCCGGGAGCACAGCCGGCTCATCGTGTCGTAGGCGGACTCCAGGTGAAGCGCGGCTGCCTGCGCTCCAGGAACGCGGCGACACCCTCCGCGGTGTCGCCGCTCGCGTCCGCCTGCCCGGCCCAGTACGCGTCGCGGTCCGTGCGGCCGTTCGCGAACTCCTTCGCCGCGGCCTGCGTCAACCCGGAGCGGGACACCAGGACCCGCGTGAACCGCGCGACGCGTTCGCCGAGTTGCCCCTCGGGCACCACCTCGTCGACCAGCCCGGTACGCAGCGCCCGCCGCGCGTCGATCAACTCGGCGGAGAACAGGAGGTACTTGGCGGTGGCCGGACCCACCAGCGCCACCAGCCGCCGGGTGGCCGACGCCGGGTAGACCACCCCCAGCCGGGCCGGGGTCACCCCGAACAGCGCGCCCTCCTCGGCGAACCGCAGATCGCAGGCGGCCGCCAGTTGTGCCCCGCCGCCCACGCAGTGCCCCCGCACCGCGGCCAGCGTCGGCCTGGGGAACGCCGCCAGCGCCTCCTCCGCGGCCACCGCCAGCCCCTGGGCCTCATGGGCGGAGCCGCGGAGGGTGGCGATGTCGGCCCCGGCGCAGAACGTCCCGTCCGCCCCGGTCAGCACCAGCACCCGCACCGCGGGATCGGCCGCCAGTTCCTCCAGGAGGGGCGGGAGCGCCCGCCACATCGCGGCCGTCATGGCGTTGCGCTTGGCCGGGTTGCGGATGACGACGGTGGCGACCGAGTCGGTGACGCTGTGCAGAAGCTGCGGCTCCATGCGCCGGATGCTACCGACCGAGCCGCCCGCGGACTGCTGCCGGGCATCCTCGCGCTGATCTCCCGGCCGGGCGGCCCCGTCCGTGCGTAGGGGCCGCAGATCGGAGCGCGCGCTCGCCCATGAGGCGGGCCGGACCGGTGCGGTGGCCCGCACGGCCCACGGCGGCAGGACGATCCGGATCACCCTGCCGCTCGAGCCAGGTCCGGCGCGCCGGAGCCGGCGCATCGACCCGGCCGCCGCGGGGCCGTTCACCAGCCCGCGGACGGGCCCGTCAGCTCGCGGATCGCGGGACGGGCCGCGTCCAGCACGGTCATGAACCACGCCGAGAAGGTGTCCTTCGCATGCCGCTCGGCCAGCTCGGCCGGGGTCACCCAGGCGGTCGCGGCCACCTCCTCCGCGTCCGGCTCCGGCGGGGCCTGCACCAGCCCGACGAAGAGGTGGTTGTACTCCTGCTCCACCAGCCCGGAGGCCGGGTCGGGGTGGTTGTAGCGCACCGTGCCGGCCTCGGCGAGCAGGGACGGCGAGACGCCGAGCTCCTCGTACGTGCGCCGGGCCGCCGCCGCGAAGGGCGCTTCGCCGGGGTAGGGGTGGCCGCAGCAGGTGTTGGACCACACGCCGGGGGAGTGGTACTTGCCGAGCGCGCGCTGCTGGAGCAGGAGCCGCCCCCGCTCGTCGAAGAGGAACACGGAGAACGCGCGGTGCAGCCGCCCGGGCGGCTGGTGCGCGGTGAGCTTCTCCGCGGTGCCGATCGTCACGCCCTTCTCGTCGACCAGCTCCAGCAAAATCGCGTCCGCGGTGCCGTTCGGCGCGTCGTGCGCCGCGCCGGCAGGTGTGATCGGCATACCCATCCTTCGCATCGGTCCTCGCGCCCCAGTCTGCCGTACGAATCCGGCACTCCTGGCGCTTCCCGGCACCTCCGCATGTCCCCGCGCGGCGGCGCGGGCCGTGCGGACGGAGCCGGAGGGGCGCCGTGGGGCCCGATAGGTGATCGTGCCCGGCACCGGGTGCGGGGAATCCCCCGGGCCCGGGTTCACGGGCGGGCGGCGGGGGCGCCACAGGGCCGCGCGGGCCGACGTGCCGCCCGCCCGCGGCGGCGCCCCGCGTGCCTCAGTGGCACAGCCGGGCCTCGTGCTCCGCGTGCCCGCCGGGTTCGAGCTGGAAGGTGCAGTGCTCCACGTCGAAATGGTCGCCCAGGCAGCCCTGGAGCTCGTGGAGCATCTTCTCGTGGCCGATCCCGGTGAGCACCTCGGAGCTGACCACCACGTGCGCGGAGAGCACCGGCATCCCCGAGGTGATCGTCCAGGCGTGCAGGTCGTGCACGTCCTCCACGCCGTCGAGGGCCAGGATGTGCGCCCTGACCTCGGCCATGTCGACGCCCTTGGGAGCCGCCTCCAGCAGCACGTCGAGGGTCTCGCGCAGCAGCCGCCAGGTGCGCGGCACGATCATCAGCCCGATGACGAGCGAGGCGATCGGGTCGGCGGCCTGCCAGCCGGTGGCCAGGATCACCAGCGCGGAGACGATCACCGCGACCGAGCCCAGCGCGTCCGCCGCCACCTCCAGGAACGCCCCGCGCACGTTCAGGCTCTCCCGCTGCCCGCGCATCAGCAGCGCCAGCGACACCGTGTTGGCCACCAGGCCCACCGCGCCGAAGACGACGGTCAGGCCGCCCTCGGTCGCGGCCGGTGTGATGAAGCGCTCGACCGCCTCGAACAGTACGTACCCGCCGACCCCGAGCAGCAGCAGGCAGTTGGCCAGGGCGGCGAGGATCTCCGCGCGGGCGTAGCCGAAGGTGCGCCGCTCGCTCGGCGGGCGGGCCGCGAAGTGGATGGCGAGCAGTGCCATCCCGAGCCCCAGGGCGTCCGTCGCCATGTGCGCCGCGTCGGCGACGAGCGCGAGCGAGTCGGCGAGCACCCCGCCGACGATCTCGACGACCATGACGGTGAGCGTGATCGACAGCGCGATGCGCAGCCTGCCGCGGTACGCGGCCGTCGCCGTACCGCCGGCGTGCCCGCCGTGCGTGTGCCCGTGATCGTGCCCAGCCCCCATGAGAACCGCCCTCTCCCAGCTCGTCGGGATCACAGTGAACTACGGGTGGGGGGTATCCGGCAACGCGGCACTGAACACCGTTGTCATTGGCTCTGACCTGCGCAAACGCCGTGCAGGTCAGAGCCTTGCGGCGCGTGGTGGCGGTGCCGCCTGCGACCCCCGCGCCTCCTGCGCCCTCCCCTTGCCCGGGCGCGCGGCGCCCGGGCGCGCACGCTCCGCCCGCCGCCTCCGGGGCGGAGCCCGGCCCCGATCCGTACCGTAACGCCCCGCTGTGCCCCTTATATCGGGTTCTGGCTGAGCGGTTTGTGGGCCGGGCCCCGGATCCCCGATGATGACCACGGCAAAGGTGTGTGCACGCCGCGTTGGCCGACCGAGAAACGGGCGGTGAACGCGGCGTTCTGGTCATCCGATAACCTCTGCCGACATGCCGCCCGGGTGCCGCAGGCCCGGGCGCCCCCATCGTGCACATGACCGGCGCGCCGTCGCCGGCACCCAGGGAGTGAGTTCGGTTGCCGACCGCCATCCTCACCGGTCAGCCGGTCCCCGGTTCGTCGATCGAGGGCGATCTGCGGTCGCTCGGCTTCGACGTGCGCACCGCCGCCGACGCCGCCGAGACCGAAGCCCTGCTGGCCCGCGTGCCGGGCGGGGAACGGGTCGCCGTGGTCGACGCCCGGTTCGTGGGCCACCCGCACGCGCTGCGCCTCGGCCTCACCGACCCCCGCTTCCCGCTGGCCGCCATCCCCGGCGCCGTGGCCGCCCAGCCGGCCGGCCGCCAGGCGCTGACCCGCGCGATCGCCCGCGAGAACAGCGCGGGCGGCGGCACCTGCCCCGAGTTCGTCGCCGCGCCGCGGCAGACCGGTGCCGCCACCGCCGTCGGCAGCCTTCCCGACCGGATCGCCACCGCCCTGGACGCCGACGGCGCCGACGTGCACCGGCCCGAGCTCGGCACCCTCGTCGCCGTCGTCCCCGACGACCCGCAGGCCCGCAACGAGGCCCGGCAGGCCGTGGCCGCCGTCGACGACGAGGCCGTCCGCCTGAAGTCGGCCGTGAAGGCCCGCGACGGCTTCTTCACCACCTTCTTCATCAGTCCCTACTCCCGCTACCTCGCCCGCTGGTGCGCCCGCCGCGGCTTGACCCCGAACCAGGTCACGACCGCCTCCCTGCTCACCGCGCTGATCGCGGCGGGCTGCGCGGCCACCGGCACCCGCGGCGGATTCGCCGCCGCCGGCGTGCTGCTGCTCCTCTCCTTCGTGCTGGACTGCACCGACGGCCAGCTCGCCCGCTACTCCCTGCAGTACTCCACCCTCGGCGCCTGGCTCGACGCCACCTTCGACCGCGCCAAGGAGTACGCCTACTACGCCGGCCTCGCCCTGGGCGCCGCCCGCGGCGGCGACGACGTGTGGTTCCTCGCCCTGGGCGCGATGGTCCTGCAGACCTGCCGCCACGTCGTGGACTTCTCCTTCAACGAGGCCAACCACGACGCCACCGCCAACACCAGCCCCACCGCCGCCCTCTCCGACAGGCTCGACAGCGTCGGCTGGACGGTCTGGGTCCGCCGGATGATCGTCCTGCCGATCGGTGAGCGCTGGGCCATGATCGCGGTGCTGACGGCGGTCACCACCCCCCGCATCACCTTCTACGCGCTGCTGGCCGGCTGCGCCTTCGCCGCGGCGTACACCACGGCGGGCCGCGTCCTGCGCTCGCTGACCCGCAAGGCCCGGCGAACCGACCGGGCGGCCGGGGCGCTGGCCGACCTCGCCGACTCCGGGCCGCTCGCCGAGGGCTTCGCGGCGGCCCTCAAGAAGCCCGCCCGCCGCCTGCCCGCCCTCACGCCCCCGGCCGTCGCCCTGCTCGGCGGCCTCGCGGTCACCGCGACCGCGGCCCTGACCGGCTTCGGCAGCCCCTGGCCCGCCGTCGCCGCCCTCGGCTACGCCCTCACCTCGGGCCTGGCCGTCGCCCGCCCGCTCAAGGGCTCCCTCGACTGGCTCGTCCCCCCGTTCCTGCGCGCCGCCGAGTACGGCACCGTCCTGCTGCTGGCCGCGAAAGCGGAGGCCGGCTCGGCGGTGCACGGTGTGCTTCCGGCGGCGTTCGGGCTGGTGGCGGCGGTCGCCTACCATCACTACGACACGGTCTACCGCATCCGCGGCGACGCGGGTGCGCCCCCGCACTGGCTGGTGCGGGCGATCGCAGGCCACGAGGGCCGCACGCTGCTGGCCGCCGTGCTGGCCGTCCTGCTCACCGCCGCGCAGTTCAAGGTCGCGCTCACGGTCCTCGCCGTGGCCGTCGCCCTCGTGGTGCTCGTGGAGAGCATCCGCTTCTGGGTGGCCGCCCACAAGGGCGGCGCACCCGCCGTACACGACGAAGGAGAACCCGCATGATCGGCCTCGTGCTGGCGGCCGGTGCCGGACGGCGCCTGCGCCCCTACACCGACACCCTGCCCAAGGCGCTGGTGCCGGTGGGGCCCGAGGGCGCCGAGGACAGCCTGACCGTGCTCGACCTGACGCTGGGCAACTTCGCGG
>NZ_WYCT01000392.1 GCF_011008945.1 Streptomyces harenosi | reverse complement strand
CTCCCCGGTCCGGCCGCGCGACCCGGGCCGGAAACCGCGGGCCCGCAGCCGCCCGCCGCCCGGAACTCCGGACCGTCCCACACCGCCGTACTCGATCTCGTACGCACCCAGGCCGCCGCGGTCCTGCGTGATGTGCCGCCCGACGCCGTGGAGGCCGACCGGCCCTTCAACGACCTCGGTTTCGACTCGTCCAAGGCCGTCGAGCTCCGCCGTCGCCTGAACGCCGTCACCTCTTTGAACCTGCCGGCGAGCGTGGTCTTCGACCATCCCACGCCCGCCGCGCTCGCGGCGGAGATCCGCACCCGGCTGACGCGCGGCGACGGCCCCGTCGACGAGAACACCGCGTCCGCGGCCGCGCCCCTCCGCGACGGTGACGACCCCATCGCGATCGTCGGGATGAGCTGCCGCCTGCCGGGGGGGATACGCTCCCCCCAGGACCTGTGGCGCCTGGTCGCCGAAGGCACCGACGCCATCGGCGACCACCCCGGCGACCGAGGCTGGGACGGCGACCGCCGGCGGGGAGGTTTCCTCCACGACGCCGGTGATTTCGACGCCGCGTTCTTCGGTGTGTCGCCGCGTGAGGCGCTGGCGATGGACCCCCAGCAGCGGTTGCTGCTGGAGACGTCGTGGGAGGCGCTGGAGCAGGCCGGCATCGATCCGCAGTCGCTGCGGGGAAGCCGCAGCGGGGTCTTCGCCGGCGTCATGGCCGGCGACTACGCCCGTCACCTCCGCGCAACCCCGGAGAACATGGCCGGCTACATGCTGACGGGCGGCGCCGCCAGCGTGGTCTCGGGCCGGGTGGCGTACGCGCTGGGCCTGGAGGGGCCGGCGGTGTCGGTGGACACGGCGTGTTCGTCGTCGCTGGTCGCGCTGCATCTGGCGGTGCGGGCACTGCGGTCGGGGGAGTGTTCGCTGGCGCTCGCGGGCGGTGTGACGGTGATGGCGACGCCGTCGATGTTCACCGAGTTCAGCCGCCAGCGGGGCCTGGCACCGGACGGCCGGTGCAAGGCGTTCGCGGCGGCGGCGGACGGGACGGCGTGGGCCGAGGGTGTGGGTGTGCTGGTGGTGGAGCGTCTGTCGGACGCGCGGCGCAACGGGCATCGGGTCTTGGCGGTGGTGCGGGGTTCGGCGGTGAACCAGGACGGCGCGTCGAACGGTCTGACGGCGCCCAACGGCCCGGCGCAGCAGCGGGTGATCCGGCAGGCGCTGGCGGACGCCCGGCTGGACGCCGCCGAGGTGGACGTGGTGGAGGCGCACGGGACGGGCACCGCGCTGGGTGATCCGATCGAGGCGCAGGCGTTGCTGGCGACGTACGGACGGCGGTCATCGGGGGATGAGCCGTTGTGGCTGGGGTCGTTGAAGTCGAACATCGGGCATGCGCAGGCGGCCGCGGGTGTGGCGGGTGTCATCAAGATGGTGATGGCGCTGCGGGAGGGCGTGCTGCCGAGGACGCTGCACGTGGACCGGCCGTCCCCGCACGTGGAGTGGTCGTCGGGTGCGGTGGAGCTGCTGACCGAGGCCCGGGAGTGGCCGGTGACGGGGCGGGCGCGGCGTGCGGCGGTGTCCTCCTTCGGGATCAGCGGCACCAACGCGCACGTGGTGCTGGAGCAGGCTCCGGACCTTCCCGAGGAGTCCGCGGCCGGTGCGGGCGGTGCGGGTGTGGTGCCGTGGCTGATCAGCGGGCACACCCCCGAGGCGCTGGAGGCACAGGCGGCCCGCCTGCTGACCCGTCTGACGGAGGAGGAGACCGGGCCGCGTCCCGAAGACGTCGGCTACACGCTGGCGACCGGCCGGGCGGCGCTGGACCACCGTGCCGTGGTGGTCGGCCGCAACCGCGAGGAGCTGCTGGGCGGTCTCACCGCCCTGGCCGGCGGCGCCTCGGCGGCCAACCTGGCACGGGGCCGGGCACGCACCGGTGGCCGCGTCGCCTTCATGTTCACCGGCCAGGGCGCCCAGCGGCTCGGCATGGGACGGGAGCTGTACGACGCCTTCCCCGTCTACGCCCGCGCCTTCGACGCCGTCGCCGCCGAGCTGGACCGGCACCTCGGCCGGTACACGGGCCGGCCGCTGCGCGAGGTGGTCTGGGGCGAGGACGCCTCGCTGCTGGACCGCACGGTCCACACCCAGGCGGCGCTGTTCGCCTTCGAGGTGGCGCTGTTCCGGCTGCTGGAGTCCTGGGGTGTGCGGCCCGACTTCGTGACCGGGCACTCGGTCGGCGAGGTGGCGGCGGCGCACGCGGCGGGTGTGTTCTCGCTGCCGGACGCCGCCGCCCTGGTGGCCGCCCGCGGCCGGCTGATGGACGAGTTGCCCGACGGCGGAGCGATGGTGGCGGTGCAGGCGGCCGAGGACGAGATCCGGCCCCTGCTCACCGACCGGGTCGCCATCGCCGCCGTCAACGGACCCGAGGCCGTGGTCCTGTCGGGCGACGAGGGCGTCGTACGCGAACTGGCGTCGCGCTGGGAGGAGCGGGGGCGCAAGACACGCAGGCTCCCGGTGAGCCACGCCTTCCACTCGCCCCTGATGCACCCGATGCTCGACGCCTTCCGCCGGACGGCCGAGGCACTGGCCTACGCCGAGCCCGCCGTCCCCGTCGTGTCGAACCTGACGGGGACACCGCTCCCGGTGGAGATGCTCGGCTCGGCGGACCACTGGGTGCGGCACGTCAGCGAGACCGTCCGGTTCGCGGACGGCGTGCGCTACCTCCGTGAGCAGGGCGTCACCCGCTTCCTGGAGCTGGGACCCGACGGCGTGCTGACCGCCATGGCCCAGAACTGCCCGGAGATGACCGGCCACCTGGTCGTCCCGGCAGGGCGGCCGGACCGGTCCGAGCCGGTGGCGCTGAACCTGGCCCTCGGGCAGCTGCACACGGCGGGTGTCCCCGTCGACTGGCACGCCTTCTACGCCGGATCGGGCGCACGCCCGGCCGAACTGCCGACCTACGCCTTCCGGCACGAGCGGTACTGGCTGACCCCGGACCCCGCCGCCGACGTGGAGTCGGCCGGTCTCGAACCGGTGGACCACCCGATGCTGGGGGCGGCCCTGCCCCTGGACGACGGGACCGTCCTCACGGGGCGGCTGTCCACCGGGAACCTGCCCTGGATCGCGGACTGCCGCACCGGCGGCGCCGTCGTCGTACCCGGCGCCGGGCTGGCGGAGATGGCGGCCCGGGCGGGCCTCCACGCGGGCTTCCCGCGGCTGGAGGAGCTGAGCCTGCACGCCCCGCTGGTCGTCCCGGCCGGGTCCGCGGTGGACGTCCAGGTGCGGGTGGCGGCGGGCGGCACGCCCGAGCGGCGCAGTCTGGAGGTACTGGCCCGGCCCGTCGGTGACGGCGCGTGGGACCGGTGTGCCTCCGGGGTGCTGACGGCGGCGCCGGCCACCCCCGGCGAGCGGCCGGCGCAGTGGCCGCCGGCCGGTGCGGTTCCGGTCGAGCCGGACGGCGTGTACGAGCGGCTGGCGGACGAGGGGCTGGAGTACGGCCCGGCCTTCCGCGCACTGGAGGCCGTCTGGCGCGGCGCGGACGCGGACGAGGTCTTCGCGGAAGTGTGCCTGCCCCGGCGAGCCGCGGACCGGGCGGACCGGTACCTGATCCACCCGGTGCTCCTGGAGACCTGTGCGCACGCCGTGTCCGCCGCCGGACTGCTGCCCGGGGGCGAGGGGGCGGTACGGCAGCCGCTCTCCTTCGGCGATGTGCAGATCCACGCGGCCGGCGCCCGTGAGCTGCGGGTGCGGCTGACGGTGGTGGACGAGGACACGGTGTCGCTGGCGGCGTGGAACACGGCCGGTGAACCCGTCGTCACCGCCGGCACGGTGATGCTGCGGCCGGCCGCGGACCGGCACCTACGGGCGGCGACGGCCGCCCGGGACGTGCTGCACCGGGTCGCGTGGGAGCCACGGCGGTCCACGGCCGTCGATACAGCGGAGCCGGAGAGCCGGTACGTGGTGCTGGCCCCGGACGGTCTCGCCGCGGAGCTGGCCGCGGTCAAAGTGGCGGCCGAGCAGCCGCTGCAAGGCGTGGCCGCCGACGGGCCGCTGCCGCAGCGGGTGCGGGCCCATCTGGCCGCGGCACTGGCGGTGGTGCGGTCCTGGCCGGCCGACGCGCGCTCGGCCGGGACGCGGCTGGTGCTGGTGACCCGCCGGGCCGTGGCGGCCGGTCCGGGCGAGGAGGTGGATCCGGCGCAGGCCGCGGTCTGGGGTCTGGTGCGGTCGGCGCAGACCGAGCACCCGGGCGTCTTCCAGGTGGTGGACCTCGACGAGGATCCCGGATCGGTCGCCGCCCTCGCCACGGCCGTCCGCTCACGGGAACCCCAGATCGCCGTGCGCGCCGGCGAACTGCACGTGCCCCGCCTGGTGCGAGCCGTCGCCCGCGGAGCGCGGGACGAGCCGCGGGCCACCCCGCGCACCCGTACGGCGGACCGGTGGCGCACCTCTTCGCTGCTGGTGACGGGGGCCGGTGGGATCGTCGGCTCCGCCCTGGCCCGGCACGCCGTCGCCGCGCACGACGTGGGCCATGTCGTGCTGCTCAGCCGCCGAGGCGAACGGGCGGCCGGCACCGCCGCCCTGGCCGCCGCACTGCGCGAACGGGGAGCCCTCGTCACCGTCGAGGCGTGCGACGCCGCCGACCGGGACCGGCTGGCGGAAATGATCGGCCGGGTGCCGCGGGACTTCCCCCTGCGGGGCGTGATCCACGCCGCCGGGGTGGCCCAGGACGCCGTACTCCACGCACTCACGCCGGAACACCTGGAGAAGGTGCTGCGGGCGAAGTGCGACGCCGTGGCCCACCTGGACGAGCTCACCCGCGACCTGGCCCTCGAATGGTTCGTGACCTGCTCCTCCGCCGCAGGCTGGTGGGGAACGGCCGGCCAGGCCAACTACGCGGCTGCCAACGCCTGTGTGGACGCGCTGGTACAGCGGCGGCGAGCTGCGGGCTTCCCCGCCCTGTCGCTCGCCTGGGGGCTGTGGGAGGAACGCAGCGAGATCAGCGGGAAACTCGATGACACGGACCTGCTGCGCCTGGCCCGCACCGGCATCGCCCCGCTGCCCACCTCCGACGCCCTGACGGCTTTCGACGCCGCGCTGGCCCTGGACGAACCGGTGCTGTTGCCCGTCCGGCTGGACACGCGACATCTCGCCGCCGGCACCACGGTGCCCCTGCTCGCGAAGTACGTGCGCAAGCAGCCCGACCCGCCGGCGGCCGAGCAGCGGAAGACCGTCCCGGCGGACGGCGGCACGCTCGGGGACCGCCTGGCGGCCATGACCGCGCAGGAGCGCGAGCAGTCACTGCGGCAACTGGTCCGGGAAGAGGCGGCGGCCGTACTCAACCACAGCAGGCTCGCTGCCGTCGACCTCGACCGGGGCTTCCTCGACCTGGGCTTCACCTCGCTCACCGCCCTGGAACTGCGCAACCGGATCGGGACGACGATCGGGCTCGCACTGTCACCGACCCTCGTCTTCGACCACCCCACCCCCGCCGCACTGGCGAAACACCTCACCGCCCGGCTCACGCCCAGCTCCGAGGATGTTGTCACCTCGCTCAACCGGGACATCGGCACGATCGGCGAACGATTCGCCGCCCTCGACGACGAGACACTGCGGGCGCAGGTGAAACAGCGCCTCCAGGACCTGCTCAGGCAATGGGGAAGTGCTTCCGGCGCCGAGCCGGTGCCGGGCTCGTCCGGTGACGGCGACATCGAGTCGGCGAGCGCGGACCTGATGTTCGACCTCATTGACAGTGAATTCGGCACCTCCTGATCGGCATTCCCGGTCATCGGCCGTTTCCTGCGCCTTTTATGCCTTACGCCTTCTACGCTTTCTACGCTTTCGAAGAGGATGAAGCATGAGTGCGAATGAGGAAAAGCTCCTCGAATACCTCAAGCGCGTGACGGCTGACCTGCGGCAGACGAGCCGACGACTGCAGGAAGTCGAGGAAGCGAACCACGAGCCGGTCGCGATCGTGGGGATGGGGTGCCGTTTCCCTGGGGGTGTGGAGTCTCCGGAGGATTTGTGGGGTCTGGTGGCCGGGGGTGTGGACGCGATCGGGGAGTTCCCGGCGGACCGTGGGTGGGATCTTGAGGGGTTGTTCGGGGG
>NZ_WYCT01000391.1 GCF_011008945.1 Streptomyces harenosi | reverse complement strand
GGGTGGGGCGCTGGGCCGCTCAGGGCGCCGCCGATCGGAGCGGCGTCGGCCGGTCCGTGAACGGGGGTGGGGCCGGTCAGGGGGTGCCGGCGGGTCGTTCGGCGCGGGCCGGGCGCATGCCGGTCCAGCGGCCGTGGGCGGGGCTCTCGACACCGAGCTGGTCGAGGACGCGTACCACCAGGTGGTCGACGAGGTCGTCGACGGTGCGCGGATGGTTGTAGAAGGCGGGCATCGGGGGGACGATGCGCACGCCCATCCGTGCGAGCGCGAGCATGTTCGCCAGGTGGATCTCGTTGAGCGGGGTCTCGCGCGGGACCAGGACGAGCGGTCCGCCTTCCTTGAGCACGACGTCCGCCGCGCGGCCCACGAGTCCGCCGGCGTGCCCGGCACGGATCCCCGCCAGGGTTTTCATGCTGCACGGCACGATCACCATGCCGTCGGTGCGAAACGAACCGGAGGACAGCGGCGAGCCCTGGTCCTCCGGGCGGTGGGTGACGTCGGCCAGTGCGCTCACCTCACGCACCGTGCGGCCCGTCTCCAGTTCGATGGTGGCGCGCGCCCAGCGGCTGATCACCAGGTGGGTCTCGATCCCGGGATCGGCGGCCAGCCGTTCCAGCAGCCGCACCCCGAGCACGGCCCCGGTCGCCCCGGTCATCCCCACGATCAGCCGCATCCACTGTCCTCCTCCGCTCGGCGCACGACCCGGTGGCCGGGTGCGCAGAATCAGTCAGTCGTCCGGGTGAGCCGCCGACGCTCGGCGCCACGCCCGCTCCCCGGCCGTTCCACAGCTCACGCTAGGGATCCGGGCACGCTGGCCGGCGATAGACTCGGGCACGAGATGAGCAGAATCGGACAGGATTCCGGCCCCGTCCCCTTCCCCTTCCCCACCACACCCGGCGGGCCGCCAGGCGTGGAGGTCACCGACCTGCCCGGGCTGCTGACCAGGATCGGACGGCTCGGTGCGACGGCCGACGCGCCCGTGCGCCTGGAGTTCCATCTCGTGATGTCCGTGCGCTCGGGGCTCCTGCGCTGCGTGGTGGACACCACCGACTGCCAGGTGGCCTCCGGGAGCTGGCTGTGGATCCGGCCCGGCCAGTTCGTACGGTTCCCGGACGGACGCCGGGGCGGCGCGGACGTACCGGACACGGCGGTGGTGCTGTTCCAGGCGAGCTTCCTCGACGCGGCCACCGTCACCGGGGCGCAACTGGACCGCACGGCCTGGAGGCTGCCGATGTCCCCCGCGCCGCAGGCCGCGCAGCCCCTGGATCGGACGCTGGAGCTGCTGGAGGGCGAGTACCACCGGCTGCGTGACCTGCCGCTGGAGGTCCACGTCGCGGTCGTCCGACATGCCCTGTCGATCCTGGTGCTGCGTTTGGCGAACCTGCCGGGCGGGCAGCGCAAGCATGCCGGGGACGCCGCCTTCCGCCGCTTCCGTGATGCCGTCGAGCAGGACTTCGCCCGTCACCACCAGGTCGAGGCGTACGCGGCCCGCCTCGGTTACAGCGTGCGGTCGCTGACCCGCGCCACGAACGCCGCAGTCGGGCGCGGGGCCAAGGCGTTCATCGACGACCGGCTGGTCCTGGAGGCCAAACGGCTGCTACTGCACACACAGCTCCCGGCGTCCGCGGTCGCGGACCGGCTCGGCTTCTCCAGCACGACGGTCTTCACCCGCTTCTTCCGCCACCGCACCTCGGAGACACCCCTCGGCTTCCGCAGACGCGCGCGCACGGAGACACAACGGCCCCCGGCACCGTAAGCGCCGCGGCGGGACGGACCTCACCCGCCGTCACGATGCAACGCCCTCCCCGTCGAGCTTCGACCAGGACCTCGCCGGTGAGGCCAACCGAACCTCCCACCGCATCCGCGGCCTGCTCACCCCGTTCCACCCCAGCCTCGAACGCGTCCTGGCTGCGGATCGCCGCTGCGGACGGGGACCTGCACGACGAGGTGCTCGCCACCCACTCACCCGCCGTCGACACCGACGTCACGACACGGGAGAGTGGTGGGAGCAGGCGGTCGAGGCGACTGCGCGGGCGTTGGCCACCGCCACCGGAAGACGCCCGACTAGCGCGTGTCTCTTTGATGGGTTGGTCAGTTGATCGGATGCGTCCGTCCGATCAGTGATCACTGATGCGATGTGGGACCGGATCGAGCCGCTGATACCGGCGGATCCGGTCCGCGGGCGGCGGTGGGCCGACCACCGCCGCACTCGTGAGGCCATCGCGTGGAAGTACCGCACCAACTCGCCCTGGCGGGACCTGCCCGAGGAGCTCGGCTCCTTCCAGACCGCTCACAAGCGGCTGATCAGGTGGGCCGTCGACGGCACCTGGGAGATGATCCTCGCCGCCGTCCTGGCGGCGGCGGACGCCGACGACGACATCGACTGGACGGTGTCGGTGGACTCCACCGTCGTCCGGGCCCGCCAGCACGCTGCCGGAGCGCTCAAAAAGGGGGCGCCCTCCCGCGGCGAGCCCGCCGATCACGCGCTCGGACGCTCCCGCGGCGGGCTGAGCACCAAGGTCCACCTGGCCGCTGACGGCCGCGCGCGACCCCTCGCCTTCACCGTCACCGCAGGCCAGGCAGGTGATGCACCCGCCTTCGAGACGGTGATGTCGCGGATCCGCGTGCCCCGCAGGGGCCCGGGCAGGCCACGGACCCGGCCCCTGGCCGTTCTGGCCGACCGCGCGTATTCCTCACGTGCCATCCGCTCCCATCTGCGGCGCCGGGGCATCCGTGCGGTCATCCCGCAGCCGTCCGACCAAGTCGGCCATCGTCTGCGGCGAGGCCGACTCGGCGGCCGTCCGCCCGGCTTCGACAGCGAGGCATACAAGCAGCGGAACAGCGTCGAGCGGTGCATCAACCGCCTCAAGCAGTGGCGCGGCCTGGCTACACGAACCGACAAGCTCGCGATCGCCTACCAGGCCGCACTCCATCTCGCGGGCATCCTCATCTGGACCCGACGCTGACCAAAGAGACAGAACCTAGTCTTCTGAGTCAGGAATTCTGTTCAGATAGCTGGCGAGGCGCTCGAGGATCTCGTCCGCGGTCTTGGTCCACACGTAGGGCTTGGGATCGGTGTTCCAGGCGGCGATCCAGGTACGGATGTCCTTCTCCAGCGCTTGGACGCTCTTGTGGACGCCGCGCCGTATCTGCTTGTTGGTCAGCTCGGCGAACCACCGCTCGACCAGGTTGAGCCAGGATGATCCGGTGGGCGTGAAGTGCAGGTGGAAGCGGGAATGGGCCACCAGCCAGGTCTTGATCGCCGGAGTCTTGTGGGTCGCGTAGTTGTCCAGCACCAAGTGCACGTCCAGGCCCGCCGGCACCTCCTGGTCGAGCTTGATCAGGAACTTCTTGAACTCCTCGGCCCGGTGCCGGCGGTGCAGTGAGCCGATCACCTTGCCGGTGGCGACCTCCAAGGCGGCGAACAGCGTGGTGGTTCCGGCGCGCACGTAGTCGTGGGTGAGGCGCTGCGGGACCCCGGGCATCATCGGCAGCACCGGCTGGGAGCGGCCCAGCGCCTGGATCTGGCTCTTCTCGTCCACGCAGAACACCAGTGCCCGCTCGGGCGGATCCAGATATAGGCCGACCACATCATGGACCTTGTCGACGAAGTACGGATCCGTCGACAACTTGAACGTCTCCGTACGGTGCGGCTGCAGGCCGAAGGCCCGCCAGATCCGCGACACGGTCGACTGCGACAGGCCCATCTCCTTCGCCATCGCCCGCGTCGACCAGTGCGTGGCGTTCTTCGGCGTTGACTCCAGCGTCTTGGTGACCACGGCGGCGACCTGCTCGTCGGTGACCGTCCGGGGGCCGCCCGGACGCGGCATGTCACCCAGCCCGGCGATCCGGTGCTCGACGAACCGCTTCCGCCAGCGGCCCACCGCATGCGGTGTCGAACCAAGCTGGGCGGCCACGTCCTTGTTCGACGCGCCACTCGCGCAGGCCAGAATGATCCGGCACCGCAAAGCCCACGCCTGCGGCGTGGAACGGCGCCGCACCCATCCCTCCAGCGCAGCCCGTTCTGCATCCGACAGGATCAACTCGGCCTTCGGCCGCCCAGTACGCGCCACCAGGCAACCCTACACTTCTGGACAGAATTCCTGACTCGGAAGACTAGGCCCTCCTGCGGAATGGGCCGATGACGGCTGTCACGCAGCGGGTGAGTGCGGTGAGCATGGTGATCCGGCTGGAGTGCCCGAACCGGCCGGGGCGCGCTCCTGCTGGGTGATGTACTTCGCCGGCCTCCAGCTCACCGGGCACGCCCGCGCAGTCGCCGCCGACGTCCGACGGCTCGCCGCCGCCCTACCCAAGAGCGACGGCCGCGGCGCCCTCGCCGAAGTCATCCTCCGCGAAGCCGACGGCCGCCTGTCCACCCCGCTCAAGGGCACCGCCCGCCGCGTCCAGAACCGCGCCCGCCTCGTACAGGCTCTCTACAGCCGGATGGACCGCCTCACAGAAGCCGTGGCCGCGCCAGCCGGCCGCGGGATCCGTGCGGTCACCCGGGCGCAGCAGGTGGCCGCGGCCGGGTGACCGCCCCCCTGGACGTGCCGTGAGCCTGGCGCTGCGCCACGGTGACGTCGTCGGCGCCGCGGCGGTGCGCGCCGTCCTGGCCGACACCGCCGTGCTGCCCGTCGGCGGGGGCCCGGCGGTGGGGACGACGCTGCGCCTGGCGGCCGACTGGGCCCGAGGCGTTGCGCGCGCGGCGCGGACACGCGAGTGGACCATCGCGGTGGAGGGGCTGCTGGCCGGCGTTGTCGAGGACGAGGACACAGGCCACCAGTCGTTGCGGGCCGCCGCCGCCGAGGAGGAGGCGGTGGCCGGGGATCCGGCCGCAGCCGAAGCGGCGATGGCGGCCGCGCTGGCCCACGAGGAGAAGCGGGATGAGCAGATCACCGAGGAGGCCGCGGCCCGGCTGCCCGGCTCCGAGGTGGTGCTGCTGCGTGAGCTCGCGGTGCCGGCCTTCCCGGCCGGCCGCGGCAACCTTGCGCACCGGGACGTCGTGATGATCCGGGCGGGGCCGGCCGGCCTGCTCGCCCGCGACGTCGCCCTGCTGCCGGCCGCGTCCCGGCCGCTGCCTCTTCGGCGGTGACCTCGCCCTGGTGCACGCCGGTGATCCGGCCGCGCACGGCGGGCCGAGGCCGGCGCGCATCCTGCTCGACCTGACCGCGGCCGATTGCGGACGCCGACGTCGCCTTGGGGGTGCGCACGCGCGCCTTGCGCCGGGTGGCTGCCGTCGACGCTCGGCTGCATGACCGTCTGATGGCCGCGCACCTCGCCGCCCACCCGCCTACGGCCGCCGCCGGCCCCGTTCCCGGTGCCCGCCGGTTGCTGGAGACGGGGGCCGGCGGGCGCGAACGAGTGGTGGGAGCAGGCGATCGCGCTCATACCGCGCCTGGTGGCCGACGAGGCCGCACCCGAACCCGTCCGCCTGGCCTCTCTGGTCCTCGGCGCCTGCCCGCCCGAGCGTGCCGGGGAGGCGGCGACGCGCGTGCGCACCGCGCACCGCGCTCGGCGCGCCGCCGCCGGCCGCCGAGCTGGAGAAGGCCGTCCCCCGGCGGCGCCTGCCCCGGCCAGGTGGACGGCACCCGGGAACCGCTCGCCTCGTGGCTGCGGGTGTGGGACTGGTCGCCGCTCCTGCCCGCGCGCGTGCTGGCCGGCTGGAAGCCGCTGCTGGAGCGGTTGCGCCGCCTGAAGCCCGCCGGCCCTCCCGGACCCGCGCACCCTGCCCGCGCCGGTGCCGGTCACGGTGACCACCGCTCTGACCGCCGAGGACCTGGCCGAGCTGGCCGAAGCCCGCGGACCGGCGGCCGCCGCCGCGCTGGCCGCGGCGCCGGACGCCTGCGGCGGCGGCTACGCGACGGCCCTGCACCGCCTCGTCGCAGACGGCCCGGCCGCCTGGACTGCCGACGCGCCCGCGGTCGTGAACGCCCTCCAGGTGCCGGAGCTCGGCGCGTTCTACCTCGCCGCGGCCGCCGTCCACGCCGACCGCCCCTGGCGCCCTTGACCGGCGGGGCGCTCGCCGGCGTCATCACCACGGCGCTCGCTCTCGCCCGCTCGGCCGCCGCCCTCCCGTCCCGCCGCCCGGC
>NZ_WYCT01000390.1 GCF_011008945.1 Streptomyces harenosi | reverse complement strand
GGTCCCGGCCGCGGGGGGCCTGCCCGCCGGGCTGCGCCTCGAACTCGTCGATCCCGGCGCGGACACCGCCCCGGCCCAGGGGGCGCCGGCGGCGGAGCGCTCCCGCACCGGCGCTCCCGGAGCCGGCGCCGCCCGGGTCCTCGCGCCCGGCCGGGCCCGGACCGGAGGCGAGCCGCTCACGCGGGGCGCCGGTGCCCTGACGGCGCAGCAGAAGACCAACCCGTACATCGGCCCGCGTCCGGCCATCGTCACGCGCAGCGGCTGGAAGGCGGACGAGAAGCTGCGCGAGAAGACGTTCGTCTACACGAAGAAGGTGAAGGCGGCGTTCGTGCACCACACCGCGTCCGGCAACAACTACACCTGCGCACAGGCCCCGTCGGTGATCCGCAGCATCTACCGCTACCACGTGGCGAGCATGGGCTGGCGGGACATCGGCTACAACTTCCTCGTCGACAAGTGCGGAAAGATCTACGAGGGCCGTGCCGGAGGCGTGGCCAAGCCGGTCCTGGGCGCGCACACCCTCGGGTTCAACACCAACAGCATGGGCGTCGCCGTCATCGGCACCTACAGCTCCACCAAGCCGTCCTCCTCCGCCGTCAAGGCCATCGCGCGGCTGGCCGCGTGGAAGCTCGGGCTGCACGGGATGAATCCGAAGGGCAAGACGTCCCTGACCTCCGGCGGCGGCAACCTCTACCCGAAGGGAACGAGCGTCCGGCTGAACGTCATCTCCGGTCACCGGGACGGCTTCCTCACCGCGTGCCCCGGGGGGAAGCTGTACGGCAAGCTCGGCACCGCCCGCTCCACCGCCGCGAAGTACCAGGGCCGCTGAGCCGCCGGAGCCGCCGCTGCGCGGCGTCGCCGGACGGGCGGGGTCGGGGGCGGCGGGCGGGAGACCGCCGGCCGTCGACGGCGCCGGGGCGCGCTCTGCATACACTGGCCGGCCGAAACATCGTTCGGCCGGTCCCGGCAGGAAGCAGAGACGACAGGTGACAGAAGCGATCCTCCTGGTCGGCGGCAAGGGCACCCGGCTGCGCCCGCTCACGGTGCACACGCCCAAGCCGATGGTCAGGGCGGCGGGGGTGCCGTTCCTCACGCACCAGTTGGCGCGGGCGCGGGCGGCGGGGGTGGAGCACATCGTGCTCGCCACGTCCTACCTGGCCGAGGTCTTCGAGCCGTACTTCGGCGACGGGGCGTCGCTGGGCCTCCACCTCGAGTACGTCACGGAGGAGGAGCCGCTCGGCACGGGCGGGGCGATACGCAACGCGGCGGCCCGGCTGCGCTCGGGGCCCGACGACCCGGTACTGGTCTTCAACGGCGACATCCTGACGGGACTGGACATCGGGGCCCTGGTGCGCACCCACGAGACGACGGGCGCGGACGTCTCGCTCCACCTGACGAAGGTGACGGACCCGAGGGCGTACGGCCTGGTCCCCACGGACGGGACGGGCCGGGTGCTGGCGTTCCTGGAGAAGCCCCAGACCCCGGAGGAGATCGTCACCGACCAGATCAACGCGGGGGCGTACGTCTTCCGCCGTTCCGTGATCGACACCATTCCGGCGGGCCGGCCGGTGTCGGTCGAGCGGGAGACCTTCCCCGGGCTGCTGTCGGCCGGGGCCCATCTGCAGGGCATGGTCGACTCCACCTACTGGCTGGACCTCGGCACCCCGGCGGCCTTCGTGAGGGGCTCGGCGGACCTGGTGCTGGGGCGGGCGCCGTCCCCGGCCGTCCCCGGCCGCTGCGGGGACCGTCTCGTCCTGCCGACGGCGACCGTCGCGCCCGACGCCAAGCTGGCGGGCGGGACGGTCGTGGGGGAGGGGGCGTTCGTGGCGGAGGGCGCCCGGGTGTTCGGCAGCACGATCCTGCCGGGAGCGGTCATCGAACCCGGCGCCGTGGTCACCGACTCCCTCATCGGCAGCCGGGCGCGCGTCGGCGAGCGCTCCGTCCTGACCGGGACGGTGGTCGGCGACGGGGCGGTGGTGGGACCCGACAACGAGCTGCGCGAAGGCGTGCGCGTGTGGTGCGACGCGCGGATCCCGGCGGGCGCGGTGCGCTTCTCCTCCGATCAGTAGCCGGGCGGGGCGGCGCGCCGGGGGCGGCAGCCGCGGGCAGGCCCCCGGGACGGCGGCCTCACCACCGCGCGATGTCCCCGACCGGCATCCGCGGCGCCCTGCGCGGCGGCACCCTCCCGCTGAGCAGGATCAGCCGGGCCGCCCGGTGCCGCTGCCCGGCGTAGGGCTCCAGCAGCCGCAGCATCGCCGCGTCGTCCGCGTGCCGGTCCCCGGCCAGCGCCCATCCCACGATCCCCGGCAGGTGCACGTCCCCGACCGTCACCGCGTCCGGCGCCCCGTGGCTGCGCTGCACGGTCTCCGCCGAGGTCCACGGCCCGATCCCCGGCACGACCTCCAGCCGCGCCTGCGCCGCCGCGGGCTCCATCCCCGCGGCCTCCTCCAGGCGCGCGGCGACCCGCACGGCGCGCAGGATCGTGGAGGCGCGCTTGTCGTCGACGCCCGCCCGGTGCCACTCCCAGGAGGGGATCAGCGCCCAGGTCCGGGGCGCGGGCATCACGTACATCCGCTCGGGGGCCGGGCCCGGCGCGGGTTCCCCGTACCGGCGGACGAGCAGCCGCCAGGCCCGGTACGCCTCGTCCGTGGTGACCTTCTGCTCCAGCACCGACGGGATCAGCGACTCCAGCACCAGCCCGGTCCGCCCCAGCCGCAGCCCGGGCCGCCGGTGCCGGACCGTGGCCAGCAGCCGGTGGCGCGGCGCGAACGCGGCGGGGTCGTCGTCGGCCCCCAGCAACTGCGGCAGGTGGTGCAGGAGCCACTCCGCCCCGGGGCCCCACGCCTCGCCCCGCACCCGCGCGCCGTGCGCGGTGACCCGCAGCGTCCCCGGCCCGGCGGGCGTCCGGCTGGCCCGCCAGACCGACCCGTCCGGCAGGGCCCGGAAGGTGGGGTCGCCGGGGCCCCGGCGCAGGGGACCGAGGACCAGGGCGAGGTCGAGCGGGCCGTCCGGGGTCCAGGTACGGGTCCGCGCCGGTGCCCCGGCCTGGCGGGGCACGGCGGCGGGGGTGCCGCGTACGGGTCTGGGGGCGAAGCGTCCGGCCACGAGTGGAGTCCCTGGGGTGCGAGTGGTGCTCTACGAGGGTAGGCGCTCGCCGCCGCCTTCAGCGCACCGCGACGAAGGCGTCCGCCTCCCGCTCCGGGCGCGGCCTCGGCTCCCCGGCCGGGTGGCCGACGGCGACGGCGCCCATGGGGTCCCACTCCGGCGGCAGGTCCAGGACCTCCCGCACGACGTCCCGGCAGAACATCGTCGACGACACCCACGCCGACCCCAGCCGCTCCCCGGCCAGCGCGACCAGGAAGTTCTGCACCCCGGCCCCGGCGGCGACCACGAACATCTCCCGCTCGGCCGTGTCGCGCCGCGCGTCCCCGTAGCTGTGGGCGCCGTCCATGACCAGGCAGGGCACGACGAGGCAGGGCGCGTCGCGCAGGACGTCGCCGCGGCGGACCCGCCTGGCGATGGACTCCTCGCTCCTGCCGTCGCGCCGCAGGTCCGCGATCCAGGCGTCGCGCATGGCGTCGAGCAGCCGGGTCCGGATGCCCGGGGACTCCAGCAGGACGAACCGCCACGGCGTGGTGTGGTGCGGGGCCGGTGCCGTCACGGCCGCGGCGACCGCCCGGCGCACGGCGCCCGGGTCGACCGGCTCGTCGGTGAAGGACCGCACGGTGCGCCGCTGGGTCACCGCCAGCCGCAGCGCCTCCGAGGTGCCCAGGCGGAACATGTCGTCGCGGGCGCCGCGCACCAGGGCCCGCGCTCCCGGCCCGTCGTCCCCGGCCAGGACGTGGGGCAGCCCGCGCACCACGGCCACCGGCAGCCCGGCGGCCTTGCCCTTCACCAGGTCCCCGGCGGCGGCGAGCTCGTCCGCCGTGGCCACGACGGTGGCGCTGAGCGGATTGCCGTGGGCGTCCGTGCCGCCGCGCAGGTCGTCCAGGACGCGGAGGCCGGCCGCGCCGATCGCCACGTCCGTCAGGCCGGCGCGCCAGGGGCGGCCGAAGGTGTCGGTGATCACCACGCCGACCGTGACGCCGAGGGCGTCCCGCAGGCCGTCGCGGATCGCCCGGGCGGACGCGTCGGGGTCCTCCGGCAGCAGCAGCACCGTGCCGGCGGGGGTGTTGGAGGCGTCCACCCCGGCGGCGGCCATGACCAGGCCCTGGCGGTTCTCGACGATGCGCAGCGGCCCGCGCCGGGCCACGACCCGTACGGTCTCCCGGTCGATCGCCGACTCCCGGTCGGCGGCCCGGACCAGCCGCCCCTCCGCCTTGGACACGATCTTGGAGGTGACGAGCAGCACGTCCCCGTCGGCCAGCCCGGGCTCGGCGGACGCGATCAGCTTGGCCAGGTCGTCGCCCTCGCGCACCTCGGGGATGCCGGGGACCGCCCAGACCCGGTAGCCGCCGGCGGATGCGCCGGTCACGCGGCACGCACCTCCTCCGCCAGCGCCAGCGCCTCGCGCGCCATCCGCGCGGCGGCGTCCACGTCCGTCATCATCAGCGGTACGGCCTTGCAGCGGATCCCGGCCGCCTCCACCCGCTCGACCGCCGCCGCGTCGACGGTGTCGACGAGCCAGCCGTCGAGGAGGCCCGAGCCGTAGTGCTCGGCGACCGCGGCCGCCGTGGACTCCACGCCGACCGCCGCGAGCACCTTGTCGGCCATGCCGCGCACCGGCGCGTCCCCGACGATCGGGGACAGGCCCACCACCGGCACCCCGGCGTCGGCGATCGCCTCCCTGATGCCGGGCACGGCGAGGATCGTGCCGACGGAGACGACCGGGTTGGACGGCGGGAAGAGGATCACGTCCGCCCCGGCGATCGCCTCCAGGACGCCGGGCGCCGGCTTGGCCTGGTCCGCGCCGACCGGCACGACCGCCTCGGCGGGGACGGAGGCCCGCAGCCGGACCCAGTACTCCTGGAAGTGGATCGCCTTGCGTTCGCCGTCGATCTCGACGGCGACGTGGGTCTCGACGCGGTCGTCCGTCATGGGGATGAGCCGCACCCCCGGCTGCCAGCGGTCGCACAGGGCCTCGGTGACCGCGCTGAGCGGATAGCCGGCCCCCATCATCTGCGTCCGCACGATGTGCGTGGCGAAGTCCCGGTCGCCCAGGCCGAACCACTCCGGCCCGATGCCGTACGCCGCGAGCTCCTCCTTGAGGTGGAAGGTCTCGTCGGCCCTGCCCCAGCCCTGCTCCTCGTTGATGCCGCCACCGAGGGTGTACATCACCGTGTCGAGGTCCGGGCAGACCTTCAGCCCGAAGAGGTGGATGTCGTCCCCGGTGTTGCCGATGACGGTGATCTCCGCGTCCGGCACGGCCCGCTTCAGGCCGCGCAGGAACCGGGCACCGCCGATGCCGCCTGCCAGAACCACAATGCGCATTCGGACAGTGTGTCAGCCGCCGCGCGCGGACGTGGCAGGGCGGTCGCGGGAGGGCGGGGGCAGCGGCCCCGGCGGTGGCCGGGGCGTCCGGCGGGCGCGCCGGACGGGCGGCCGGGTCAGGCGGTCGTCGCGGCGGCGGACGCGTCGTGGACGGCCCGGGACGCGCACCGGGCGGAGTACATGGTCATCTCCGTCAGGCCCGGGTGGTAGACGTGCAGGCTGACCGCCGGCTCCAGGGCGTCGTTGACCACCTCGTGCACGTATCCCGGCGCGAACACGCGCTGCGACCCCGGCCGCAGCGCGCGCGTGCCGCGCCGCGTGCGCTCGGTCAGGGTGCCGTCCAGCACGGTCAGCACGCCCGAGGAGGGGCCGTGGTCGTGCGGTCCGCTGCCCTGGCCGGGCACCCAGGACAGCAGCCAGATCTCGTACCCGGGCCCGGTGCGCAGCCGGTGGTACCAGCGCGTCGTCGCGTCGTACCGCACGAGGGGCTCCCACTGGGACCGGTCGGCGGCGATGGAACGGGCCAGGCCGGCGAACTCGGCGACGGTGGAGGGATGTTCGCGCGGGGGCTGGAGCAGGTGCGGGACTTCGAGGATGTCGCCGGCGATCTGGAGGTCGCTGTCGCTGTTCATGGGGTGCGGTGGTTCCTCGGCGGGAGGGGGGG
>NZ_WYCT01000038.1 GCF_011008945.1 Streptomyces harenosi | reverse complement strand
CCTCCGAGATCTACACTTCTAGCTTCGTCGGCAGCGTCAGATGGGTATAAGAGACAGGGGGGAGGTCCCGCCATGGCGCACCCCGCCGCCACCGCCACCGCCCGTGGCGCCGAAGTGGCCCGACCTGCCGCCACCGCCCCCGCCCGGCCCCATCGAGGTCCACGTCACGCTCGATCTGACCCCGCCGCCCGAGCCCGAGCCGACCCCGCCCTGGTGGGCCCGCGCCTGGGACTACCTCGCCGACCGGCTGCTCACCTGGCGCATGGCCGTCGCGGTCACCTTGGCTGTGACCCCGTGGGCCGGCGGCCAGAGCCCGGTCGGCATCTGGTCGCACACCGTCCACCAGGCCCGGGAGGAGGCGTCCATCGGCGGCGCCTACGTCATCGCCGGGGTGGCCGTCGCCGCCGCCTGGGCCCTCGACCGGCACACCGGCCGCGCCGTCCCCCGCTTCCTGCTCATCACCGCCAGCCTCGGCGCCACCGGCGTCCTGCACTGGTGGGACCCCGTCCTCATGCTCACCGGAGTCACCCGATGACCGGCACGACCACCCTGACCCTCGGCGGACTCCTCGCCGCCCTCATCGTCCTCATCGCGAACCTGCACCCCTGGTACCGCGGCGGACGCGAGATGAAGCAGCTCAGCGCGTTCGGGAAAGGCTTCGCCGCCGCCGCCTGCGCCGCCGCCTGCCCCGGCGGACTCCTCGGCTGGGCCCACTCCCGCACCGGCACCATCGCCAACGGCGCCGGGGAACGCGCCGGCAGCACCGCGACCGGCACCACCCACGGAAGCGCCCTGACCACCGGCCAACTCACCGGCCTCACCGCCACCGGCGCCGTTGTCGTGGTCCTCGCCGTATTCCTGGTCGTCCTCGCGTACAAGGCGGCAGGGAAGGCCGACAAGCGACGCATCGTCGGCGGCGCGTTCGTCGGCTCCGTCCTGCTCCTCACTGCGGGTGTGGCCGGCGCGCTTTCCTGGCTGCCGAGCGCCCTCAACGTGGCTGGTGACGGCGTGGTTGCCGCCGTGCAGGGGGCGGGCATCCTGTGAGCCGCCTCGCCCGTCCCGCTACCCGGATCGCCGCCGGGTCCGCAGTTCTCTCCCGCCGCCTGGGCGCGCGGATGGCCGCCTGGGTCGCACGCGGGCGCCGCGACGACCTCACCGGCTGGCGGGCCGCCCTCGGCTGCTGGCTCCGCCTGGCCATGCTCGCCCTGGGCCTGTACCTGCTGTGGCGCCTGGTGCGCGCCGTCCCGAACCTGCTCTGGCTGCTGTCCACCGCGTGGGTGGCCGGCGCCTGGCGGGCCGGGAGGACGGCCGCCCCCCAGGACGACGTCGACCCCTCTGCGGAGGAGGCCCCCGCTGGCCCCCGCGGGGAGGCGATCCGGGCCCTGCTGCTGGAGGTCATGGGGGACGCGCCCGCGGTCCACCTCCGCACCGTTCTCGCCCACCTTCAGGAGCGGGGGCAGTGGGAGGGCCGGACGGTGGGTGACCTGAGGGTCGCTCTGGAGCGTCTGGGCATCCCCCACGCGCGCGGCGTGAAGGTCGGCGGTGTGCCCACCTGGGGGGTCCGCCGACGGGACCTCGAAGCCCCTTCCCCGGGCGCCGTCCAGGAGACGCCTACCGCGACGTCTAGTGCCGCCTGACCTGCACGTCTACCGGTCCATCTACCGCCGTCTACCGCCGGATCTACCGGCCCATCTACCCCGGGGCGGCCCGCGCCTGCCAGCTACCGGCCGCCCCGGCCCCTGGCCCCGCCGTTTCCCGCGTGACGGCGGGGCCTTGCGCGTACGCTGCTGCGATGACCGACATGCCAGCACAGACCGTCTACATGCTGATAACCGGTCCCGCAGACCGAACCGACCAGGCGATCACCGCACTCAAAGCGCACGGAATCGCAGCACAGCGCAGCGAGCGCAGCCCCGGCCTGGTCGAGGCATGGTTCCAACCACCGTGCTGGCCGCCCACACCCGACTTCGAGTGCGACGCACTGAGCAGGGCCACAGAGGCCGTTGCGGACACCGAGTTCATCGCGCTGGAGCTGGGCTGGCAGGTAACCAGCACATGGTCGAGCTACGTGGCGGTACACCGGCAGACGGGCGAGCCGCTCGGCTGCATTCTCGACATGACGCAACCTGTGCCGAGCCGGGCGGAGGTTCTGGCGGAGTGGCTGAGCCGGGTCAACGTGCCGGCTGAAGACATCGAGTGGCGCTCGGTCGCCGACCTCGATCCTGAGCAACTACGGGAGTAGTTGCGCTCCGCGTGATCATGCCTCACACTGGCCGCAGATCTGCCATGCCCGGAAACAGGCGCACCGGACACGGCATCATGACCCCCGTACACCACAGCTCCAGGGGGGACCATGCGTATTCGCGCCACCGCCGCCATAGCCACCGCGCTCCTCGCGCTCACCGCCTGCTCATCCAGCAGCGACGACACCACCGACGCGGCACCCAAGCCCACGGCCAGCACGCAGACCGCGCCCGCCGGCCCCACCGCCAAGCAGCTCGCCGCCACGCTGGCCGACGCGACCGGCGTCACCGACCTCGGTGACGTGCAGGACAACACCGGCTCCTGCTCCAACAAGGCCGCGGGCAAGGACCCGAGCCCGAACGACTGCACGCAGCTCATCACCACCGACACCGTGTCGATCTACCAGTTCCCGTCCGAGAAGGTCGCCGCGCACTGGGCGAAGACCATGAAAACCCAGGGCGACTGGCGGCAGGTGGGCCGGTACGCGCTCGCCTGGACCGCCCGGGACCAGGACCTGACGTCCGACGAACGCCGTGACGAGCTGGTGGCGGCGCTGAAGAAGGCGACCGCGCAGTAGCACCCCATCGACTGGCCCGGCCGGCCGTTCCCCGGCCGGGCCTTCGCACGCTCCGAGGAGGTGAGCCGTGGCGCGACCCAAGGTCAGCAAGGGCGGGCTCGTCACCGACGAGGAGCGCGCCGAGATCATCCGCCTGCACGGCGAAGGAAAGGGCCGCAACGAGATCGCTCGACTCACCCGACGTTCCCAGCGCACCGTCTCCGTCATCTGCGCCGAGGAGGGCCTCACCTTTGACGTGACGATGACGGAGGAGGCCACCCGGCATCGCGTCGCCCAGCTCGCCGAGCGGCGCGCGATCCTCGCCGAGGAGCTCCAGGGGGATGCCGAGCGCCTCACCGAGCAGATGTGGCGGCCCGCCAAGGTCTTTAACTTCGGCGGCAAGGACAACACCTACGAGGAGCACGACGTCGACGAGCCACCCGCCGACGCGAAGAAGAACCTCATGGCCTCCGCCGGCATCGCCATCGAGAAGAGCCTGAAACTCGTGCCGCCAGACCGTGACCTGGAAGGGCTCGCCGCGGTCGACGCCTGGTTGAGGGGGATGATGCCGGACCAGCAGTGAGGGGGTGGCGGCGATGTTCGCTCCCCTCGCCGGGAAGGCGCTGCGGGCGACTCAGCTCGCGACCGCGCGCGGGAACCTGTGGGAAGGCGCGGTCCGGTCCGGCAAGACCATCGGCAGCATCATGGTGTGGCTGCGGTACATCCGCACCGGCCCGCCCGGCGCGCTGCTCATGGTCGGGAAGACCGAGCGGACGCTGAAGCGGAACATCATCGACGTCATCGTCTCGATGGTGGGCGCGAAGCGGTGCGACTACCGCGCCGGGGCGGGCGAGGTGGTGATCTTCGGCCGCACGATCTACGTGGCCGGCGCGAACGACGAGCGGGCCGCGGACAAGATCAAGGGACTGACCTTGGCGGGCGCGTACCTCGACGAGGTGACGACCTACCCCGAGTCGTTCTTCAGGATGCTGGAGACCCGCCTCAGCGTCGAGGACGCGCAGTGGTTCGGCACGACCAACCCTGAGGGGCCGAACCACTGGTTGAAGCGGCAGATCCTCGACCGGGCCCGGCTGCACCTGCGGCGCGACGGGACGCTCGCGGAGACGCAGGATCCGGACGCGCTGGACGTGCACCGGTTCTCGTTCGTCCTGGACGACAATCCGTCGCTTCCGGCCGCCTACGTCGACAGCCTGAAGCGCAGTCACCAGGGTTTGTTCTACCGGCGGTACATCCTCGGTGAGTGGTGCCTGGCTGAGGGCGTGATCTACGACGCGTTCGACGAGCAGCGGCACGTCGTGGACCTGGTGCCGGAGGTCTCCCGGTGGATGGCGGTCGGTATCGACTACGGCACCGTGAACCCGTTCGCGGCTCTGCTGATCGGGCTCGGCGCAGACCGGCGGCTGTACGTCGCGAGCGAGTACCGGCACGACTCACGGGTCACGAAACGGCAGTTGACGGACGCGCAGTACAGCCTCGGGGTGCGGCGGTGGCTGAGCCAGTACGAGCACCGCGGGCAGCGGGGAGTGCAGCCGTCTTGGATCTTCGTGGACCCGTCGGCCGCCAGCTTCATGACGCAGCTCTGGTCGGACGGAGTGCCTGGTGTGGCGAAGGCGGACAACGACGTGAAGGACGGCATCCGCTCGGTGAGCACCGCGTTCGGTGCGGATCTCCTGTCCATCCACCGGTCGTGCACCGGCCTGCTGGAGGAGCTGCCCGCGTACGTGTGGGACTCGAAGGCGTCGGAGAAAGGCGTTGACCAGCCGCTGAAGGTCGACGACCACTCGGTGGATGGCCTCAGGTACGGGCTGCACAGCTCGGTGAACGAGTGGCGGCACCTGCTGCCCAAGACCAGCTTGGAGGTGGCCGCCTGATGGCCAAGCTCGGCCCCGTCGCGGGTTTCCCACGGTGGACCGGTGTCCGCGCCGACGCCTGCGGCCCCACCGCCCACCGCGACGGCGCCCTCGTCATCAACCTGAATGTCCGGATCACCCGCCGCGCCCGCTGGTGGGTGCGCTGGCGCATGCTCACGGG
Organism: Streptomyces harenosi; assembly: GCF_011008945.1. GTDB lineage: Bacteria > Actinomycetota > Actinomycetes > Streptomycetales > Streptomycetaceae > Streptomyces > Streptomyces harenosi. Next base: position 29,969 of record NZ_WYCT01000038.1, on the reverse strand, counting down.
GAGGTGGCCGGTCAATGCCGCTCCCTGAGAAGCTCGTGCCGTGGCCGCCGATCCACCCCGCGATCCGCTCCGACATGGAGGACTGGGCCGCCTGGTTCTCCGCCAACCCCGACCGGCTCGCCTACCGGTACCGCAACCGCGGCACCCGCTCCTACGCCATCGGCCAGCCCGGACAGGTCCAGAACCGCCCGTCGCAGTACCGCGGCGGCATGGTTGGCCGCGTGGCCCGCTGGTTCTGGGGCGAGCCCACCCCCCTCGGCGAGAAGCGCGCCAACCTGCACATGCCGCTCGCCCGGGACATCGCCCGCACCAGCTCGGATCTGCTGTACTCCGAGCCGCCCACCCTGAAGGTCGAGAACTCGAAGACCCAGGAGCGCCTCGAAGAGCTGCTGGACCTTGGGCTGAAGCGCACCCTCATCGCCGCCGGCGAATCCGGGGCCGCGCTCGGTGGCGCCTACCTGCGGATCGTGTGGGACGTGGACGTCAGCGACCGGCCATGGGTCTCCCTTGTGCATGCCGACGGTGCTGCGCCCGAGTTCGCGCACGGCGACAAGCTGCGCGCGGTCACCTTCTGGACCGTGATCGAGGCCGACGGGCAGCGCGTGGTCCGGCACCTGGAGCGGCACGAGCCCGGCTACGTGCTGCACGGCGTGTACGAGGGCACCGAGGACAACCTCGGCAAGCCCCGCGGGCTGGAAGAGTTCGAGCAGACCCGGGCGCTCCTCCCGGCCCGGCAGTTGCCGAGGGGGATGGAGAAGAAGCTCCTCGTCGCGTACATCCCGAACAGCATGTTCGCCCCGGACTGGCGGGACATCCCGGGTGCGGCCGGCCTCGGCACCTCGGACTACCAGGGCGCAGAGACCTTCCTCAGCGCGATCGACGAGACGTACACCAGCTGGATGCGGGACATCCGCCTCGCCAAGAGCCGCATCATCGTCCCGGCGCAGTACCTGATGGCCACCGGGCCGGGCATGGGCGCAGTGTGGGAGGACCGCGAGATCTACGCCCCGATGAACGTGCCGCCCAACAGCGACCAGGCGATCACGCCGAACCAGTTCCTGATCCGGCACGAGGAGCACCGGGCCACGATCGAGGAGTTGGTGGGCAAGGTTGTCCGCAACGCGGGCTACTCCAGCGGGACGTTCGGTGATGACGCCTCCGGGCCCGCCGCGACAGCTACGGAGATCAAGGCCCGCAACGCGCGCAGCATGTCCACGCGCGCACGTAAGGCCGAGCTCGCCGTGCCGGGCATCGCGGACATCGCCGAGGCGTACCTGATGCTGCTGGCCTCGGGGATGTTCCCCGGCTACAGCGACGTGACCCCTGAGCGGCCGGACGTTGAGTTTCAGGACAGCGTGCAGGACGACATCAAGACCCTCGCCGAGACCGCCGCCCTGTTCCAGCAGGCGGAGGCCGCGTCGACCGAGGTCAAGGTCGCGCTGCTGCATCCCGACTGGGACGAGAAGGCGCAGGCCGAGGAGGTCCGCCGGATCCAGCGGGAGACCGGCCGCCTAGTCGAGGACCCTCTGGTTCTGGGCGCGGACCGGCCGGCGCCCGGCGAGCAGCCGGGCGAGGAGGAGCCGCAGGGCACCGAGGCGGATGACGACGCCATCGAGGAGTAGCGGGGGTGCGGCATGCCGGTCAGCCCCGACATGGCTGAAGACCTCGCGGCCGCGGTGTCCTCGCTGTACGAGCAGGCCGAGCTGGCCCTGATCGAGCGCATCACGGGGGCGCTCGCCGCGGGTCTCGACTCGCCGCTGTGGGCTGAGCTGAAGCTGGCCGCGGTTGGGAACCTGCGGACGGCGATCGAGGAGATCATTGCTGTGCTCCAGGCCGACGCGGCCGGCGCGATCCACCAGGCCGTCGCCGACGCGTACGAGCGTGGGCAGCAAGCCGCGATCGCCGAGCTGGGGGCGCTGGCCACCGGCCCGGCGCTCGCTGCCGCTGAGGCCCTGCCGGCTGCGGCCGCCGTGGACAGGCTCGCCGCGGCGCTGGTGCAGGAGACGGGCCCGGCGCACCTGCGGATGCTGCGTACCGGGCTGGACGTGTACCGGCAGGTGATCGCGGAGGCGTCGTCGGCGCCGCTGCTCGGCGCGCAGACCCGGCGGCAGGCGGCGGCCCGGGCGCTGGCGAAGTTCGCGGACAAGGGCGTGACCGGGTTCGTGGATCGCCGGAGCCGCGGCTGGAACCTGACCAGCTACGTGGAGATGGCCACCCGGTCCGCGGTCGGCCGTGCGGCTGTGCAGGCCCACACCGACCGGCTGGCGGCTGCCGGGGTCGAGCTGGTGGTGGTGTCGGACGCCCCGGAGGAGTGCGACCGCTGCAAGCCCTGGGAAGGCAGGATCCTCCGGCGGGAGGGCCCGTCCGGGGCTGGGGTGGTGGAGATGGAGCACGCCACGGAGGACGGCCGCACGGTACGGGTCCGCGTGGCCGGCAGCCTCCCGGAGGCGCGCGCGGCCGGCCTCCTCCATCCGAACTGCCGCCACTCAGTGAGCATCTACCTCCCCGGCCTCACCCGGCCCCGGCCGAAGCCACCGTCGAGGGCGTCGTACGAGCAGACGCAGCAGCAGCGGTACTTCGAGCGGCAGGTGCGCGCGTGGAAGCGCCGCGCTGCCGCCGCCGTGGACGACACCGCGCGCAGGCAGGCGACTGCGCGGGCGCGCGAGTACCAGGGACGGATCCGAGAGCTGGTCGCCCAGACCGGGCTGCCGCGCAAGTCCCACCGCGAGCAGATCGGTGCCGCGCGCTGACCCAAGACTTCCGCCCGCCTGGCGCGGGCGGGACACCACCGACTCGCCAGGCGCGGGTCACTCCTGTAGGCCCGCCAGGCGCGGGCCGCATCGCTCATCCCGGGACCGCCAGGCGCGGCCCCATCCCACAGGCCCGCCGGGTGCGGGCGACACCAGCCCTTGGAGGGCACATGCGGAAGAGGACACTGCCCCGACTGGGAGGCGGGTGGGCACACCCGTACCCGACCGGCCCTTTCTCCCCGTTCCTGTACGCGGACGGAGGGGACGGCGACGGCTCCGGATCCGGCGACAGCGGTGGGAACGGTGACGGCGGCCAGGGTGAAGGCGGCGGATCCGGTGACGGAGCAGGCTCCGGCAACGGTGACGGCGGCCAGGGCCCGGGCGACGGCGGCACCGGCAAGAGCGGCCAAGGCAAGGACAGCGACGACCTCTCGGCCACGATCAAGCGGCTGGAGAAGGAACTCGCCGAGGCCCGCCGTGATGCCGGAAAGGCGCGCACCGCGGCGAAGCAACAGGCCGCGGACGACGCAGTCAAGGCGCTCACGCAGCAGCTCGGCAAGGCGCTCGGCTTCGTCAAGGACGACACCCCGCCGGACCCGGCCAAGCTCGCCGAGGCGATCGCGCAGAAGGACACCGCGCTCTCCGAGAAGGAAGCGGCGCTCCGCGCGAAGGACGTCGAGCTGTCGGTGTGGGCCCGGGCGGACAAGCTTGGCGCCCGGGCCGGCGCGCTGCTCGACAGCCGCAGCTTCCTCAGGACGATCTCCGACCTCGACCCCTCCACGAAGGGTTTCCAGACCGCCCTCGACGACGCGATCAAGCAGGCCGTCAAGGACAACCCCACTGCGTTCGCGGCGGCCCAGCCCGCCGGGAAGTCCGGTGGCGACCTGTCCGGCGGCACCGGCGAGGACGCCGCACGCAAGCGGGCCCCGGGCGGGCTCGCGGGCGCCATCAGCGGCCACTACCAGACCTGACATCCAGGAGTAACCCATGCCCGTGACGCTCGCTCAGGCGCAGCTCAACACCCAGGCGGACATCGACTACGCCGTCATCGACAACCTGCGCCGCTACTCATGGCTGCTGGACCAGATGGTGTTCGACGACACCGTCACCCCCGGCACCGGCGGCGCGACCCTCACCTACGGCTACACCCGCCTCGTCTCGGCGAGCGGCGCGGACTTCCGCGCGGTCAACACCGAGTACAGCCCGACCGAGGCGACTCGCCAGCGCTTCACCGTCGACCTGAAGCCGCTCGGCGGCGCCTTCCAGATCGACCGCATCCTGGCCAAGCTCGGTCCGGCCGCCACCAACGAGATCATGTTCCAGATGCAGCAGAAGCTGACCAGCATCCGGTCACGCTTCCAGGAGGAGCTGATCAACGGCGACACCGCCGTGGACGCCGACGGCTTCGACGGCCTCGACAAGATCCTCGTCGGGCAGCCGACCGAGTACCTCCCGGCCGACAACGGCGACACGGACGGATACGCCGACTGGTCCCCGGGCGCCATCACCGACCAGCAGAAGGCGATGGCCGCCCTCGACCACCTCGACGCCTTCCTGTCCCGGATCGTCCCCTCGCAGACCGGCGGCGGCGACCAGGGCGTCGCCGGAGCTCTGCCGCCCGGCGTGAAGGCCATCCTCGGCAACACGGTGTCCATCACCCGAGTGCGCGCGCTCGCCCGCTGGGCTGGCCTGTACACCGCGACGAAGGACGACCTCGGTCGGCAGATCGAGTCGTACGGCCCCTGGACTCTCGTCGACCTCGGCGACAACCACCTCGGCACCGCGCCGATCATCCCGATCGAGAGCCGGGACCCCGACGGCGCCGGCGCGGGAGGCACCATCACCGGCCTCACCGACCTCTACGCGGTGTCGTTCGGTCTGGACTCCTTCCACGGTGCGAGCGTGGCCGGCCAGCCGCTGGTGCAGACGTTCATGCCGGACTTCACCCAGCCCGGCGCGGTCAAGCGCGGCGAGGTCGAGATGGGCCCGGTCGCGGCCGTGCTCCGCAACACGAAGGCGTGCGGCGTGCTTCGCAACGTCAAGGTCACAGGCTGAGGAGGAGCACCACCATGACGCAGTATGAGATCACCGCCCCCGAACCGCAGTTCTCCGGCGAGGTCGCCGGGGTCCTGTTCAACAGGGGCAAGGCCACCGTCGACGGCGACAGCGAGAACGCCACGGCGGCGCTGGCGTACTTCCGCCGGCGCGGCTACGGCGTGGACGGCGGCGAGCCGGAGCAGCCGGCCGCACCGCACGAGCCCGCCGACCCCCGCGGGCTCGCCGCAGTGGGGGGCGGCACGCTGCGCGACGGGGCGGTCGAACCGCGCGCGACGGACGCGGGGCTGCCGACGAATGCCGGCATGGCCAACCCGCACGGCCGTGAGGTCGTGTCCCCGGAGGCGCCGACGCCGCCCGGTCAGGAGCCGTCCACCGAGGCGGCGGTCGTCGGCGACGCCGCGGCCTCGGGTGAGCAGCGCCCGGCGCGGTCCGCGTCGAAGGCCGAGTGGGTGGCCTACGCCGACCAGCAGGACCCGGGGATCGACCACAGCTCCATGACCAAGGAGGAGCTGGTCGCGCGGTACGGGGGCGGTAGCTGATGGCGCTCTCCAGCACGCTCGCGGTGAGCGCCTTCACCGAGCTCACCGGCGCCTCCGGGCTCGGAACCGCCCGCGTCCCGGCCGGCCTGTCCCGGGCGGTGACGCTCGCCTCGGGCACCGGCGCGGGCCGGGCCGACCGGGCGTACACGGCCCGCCGTACGATCGCCGCGTCCGGCACGGACGACCTCGACCTGGCCGGGGTACTCACCGACGCTCTCGGCGGCACGATCACGTACGCCCGGATCAAGGGCCTGTTCATCGCCGCTGCGGCCGCGAACCAGAACAACGTCGTGATCGGCAACGCCACGTCGAACGCGTGGGCCACGCTGCTGAACGCCACCGGCACGGTCACCCTCCGGCCCGGCGCGGTCCTCGCCGCGGTCGCCGGGTCGGCGGACGCCACGGCGTACGGCGTGACCGCGGCCACGGGCGACGTCCTCAGGATCGCCAACAGCGGCGGCGGGTCCACGGTGTCGTACGACATCTGCATCGTCGGCGCGTCCGCGTAAGGGAGGTGGTGCCCGGTGGGCAGAGTGTTCGCCACCCCGGCGGAGTACGAGGCGCTCACCGGGCAGCCCGCCCCGGTGAACGCCGCCCGGCTGCTGGCCCGGGCCTCCCGGCTCGTGTCCGCGGCCACGAAGGCGGCGATCTACGACACGGATCCCGCGGGCTACCCCACGGACCCCGACGTCCGCCAGGCGTTCCGGGACGCGACCTGCGCGCAGGTGGCCGAGTGGGCGCGCCGGGACGCGGCGGCCGCCGACGGCGAGGACGTGGCGGCGAGCCCCTGGACGACGGTGTCGGCGGGCATCCTCAGCTTCTCCCGGCAGTCCGCGCCGACGGACACCGCCGAGGACACCACCCTCACCCCGGAAGCCGTCGAGATCCTCGACGAGCTGGGCCTGCGCCAGGTGGTGTGGCAGGCGTGAGGGTGCCGGGCTATCTCCTCCAGCACACCGTCCAGGTCGAGGAGTACCTCGGCTCGAGCTCGAAGGGTGACCTGTACGGGCCCGCCGAAGTTGTGCGCTGCCTACTCGACGAGCAGGTACGGCAGGTCACCTCGCCGGGCGGGCAGGAGGTCACCTCCAACTCGTCGTACGTCGCCCGGCCCGACCACCGGCCGCCGCCGAACAGCCGCGTGACCTTGCCGGACGGCCGCCGGACGAAGGTCATCACGGTCGTCCGGGCCGACGGCGGCCGGTTGCCGGTGCCGTCCAACACGCAGGTCTTTCTCCAGTAGGGGGTGGCGCCCGTGCCGCAGAACTTCCGGCTCAGCTTCAACGGGGCGGCCCCGGCGGCGCGGGAGATGCGGGCCGCCGCCGCCCGCGGCCTCTACCTCGGTGCCGAGCACGTCCTCGGCCTGGCCACCGAGCGGGTACCGCTCGACGAGGGCTATCTCCAGTCCACCGGCACCGCCAGCGTGGACGAGTCCTCACTCACGGGCATGGTCAGTTTCGACGGGCCGTACGCCGTCCGCCAGCACGAAGAGCTGCGGTGGCGGCACGCGCCGGGCCGGACCGCCAAGTACCTGGAAAACTCGCTGAACGCGGCCCGGCCGGAGGTCGCCGCGCTCATCGCCGCCGAGCTGAGGCGGGCGATGCGGTGAGCTACACGAGCAGCCTCCTCGACGGCATCGGCGGTCTCCTCCAGGAGGCCGCCGTCGGCATCTACAGCCCCGACGCGGTGATCGGGCCGGACGCCACCGGCATCTTCCGCGGTGTCGTCCCCGACGAGCCGGACCGGGCGATCGGGATGACCGCCTACCCGGTCGCGGACGACGACACCACCAACGCGATCACCGGCGTGCAGTTCCGCATGCGCGCGGGCCGGGACCCGGACGCGATCGACGACCTCGCCGACGCGGTGTTCGACGCCCTGCACAACCGGCAGCACTACCAGGCGGGCAGTGTCCACGTCGCCCTGTCGTGGCGGCAGTCCCAGGCGTGGATCGGCCAGGACGCCCACGGCCGCATGGAGCTGACCAGCAATTTTTACTTCCGGACCGTGCGGTCCGGGCCCCACCTGATCGACTAGGAGGACCGCAATGTCCACACCCACCCCCGTGACCGCACTCGCCCGCCGCTGGCGACTGGAGATCGACATGTCGGCCGCGAAGGACGGCTCGGACTGGCAGATGGTGCCGGGCATCACCGAGTTCAACCCCGCCGCCGAACCGAACATCGAGGACTCCAGCTCCTACGACTCCGAGGGGTGGGCAGAGAACACCAAGACCGGCCAGAGCTGGGAGCTCGGCGTCACCATCAACCGGAAGATCAACGACTCCGTGAAGGTGTACCACCCCACCCACGAAGCGCTGAGGCTCGCCGCCTTCGCCTTCGGCTCCGCCTCCGAGGTGCACGTCCGCTACTTCGACCGCAACGGCCTCCCGGAGGCGTACGAGGGCACCGCCCTCGTCACCTGGGCGCCCAGCGGCGGCGAGTACACCGCCCTGGACCAGGTCGAGATGACCCTCACCGGCACCGGCCCGCTGCTGCCCATCACGAACCCGGTGGCCTGATGTCGGGCGGCACGTTCGAGGCGCTCGACGCGTTCCTCGACGACTACCTCGACCTCCCCGTCAAGGGACGCGACGGCCAGACCCGCGTGTACCGCATCGAGGAGCCGTCCGCCGAGGACGGCATCCGGATCGAGCGGATCACCTCCCTCGCGGCCCGGCTCGCGGCCGGCGGGAAGGCGCCGGACGCTCCCGTCCTGAACGACGAGGAGGAGCTCGACCTGTACCGGATGTGCCTGGGCGACGCCTACGAGCAGCTCCGCAAGGAGCTGAAGTGGGGCGCCTTCAAGCACGTCGCGCTCACGGTCATGTTCTGGGTGACCACCGACAAGGAGACCGCCGAGCAGTTCTGGCGGACGGGCCAGCAGCCGGGAAAAGCCCCGAACAGGGAGACCCGTCGGCAGGCGTCGCACGCCTCCTCGGCGTCGGCTGCGGCGAGTACGACCCCGTCACCGGCCTCTACGAGTGGTACGAGGGCGGCATCCCGGCGCCGAAGCAAGGGCGGCCGGGGCAAGGCGCGCCAGAGCTGACGTGGGAGCGGCTGCTGGAGCAGTGGCCGCTCATCGAGGCCGACCTCCACAGCGAGTACGGCATCGACGTCGGCTCCGGCATCCTCCGCCAGCGCACCTGGCGCTGGCTCCAGGTCCGCATCCTCGGCCTGCTCTCCGCCGAGACCCGCCTCCACAGGCACTTCGCCCCGCCTCCCGAGGAATCACCCCGCACCAGCCGAAGGAGGTGAGCCGTCGTGGCCCTCACCGTCGGCGAACTCAACGCGGTTCTCTCCGTGGACGACCGCGCCGTCGACCCCGCACTGCGCCGCGCCGAGAACGCACTGCGCAGCGCCGGGCGCAACATGGGCAGCGACGCCGAGCGGGCCGGACGCCAGGCCGGACAGCAACTCGGCGACGGCATCACGGGCAGTCTGACCCAGCTCCCTGACGAGATGGGCCGGATCGGACAGCAGGCCGGGGACGACCTCGGCGACGCTGTGGTGCGCGGCGCCGACGGCCGACTGCGAGACGCCAGGGGCCGGTTCGTCCGGGCCGGGCGTGCCGCAGGCGACGCCGCCGGGGACGGGCTGGCGGACGGACTGGAGGATGGCGCCGACGGCGCGGTCGACGGTGCTGGGGGGAAGCTGGAGCGGCTGAAGCAGGTCGCCGGCGCGGCGGCTCTGGCTGCGGGTGCGGCTGCGGGCGCGTTGCTGATGTCGGCGATGGCCGACGCGATGGACCAGTCGCGGATCGTGGGCCGGCTGGGGGCTCAGCTCGACGCGACGGGGCCGGAGGCTCAGCGCTACGGGAAGATCGCGGGCCGCCTGTACGCCGATGCGATCACGGAGGACTTCCAGACCGCGGCGGACACGATCCAGGGGGTGATGCGGGCTGGTCTGCTGCCGCCGACCGCGACGAACCGGCAGATCGAGCAGATCAGTACACGCCTCGCTGACCTCGCGAACCTCATGGAGGAGGACGTCAGCCAGGCCGCCCGCGCCGTCGGCAAGATGATCAAAACCGGTATGGCGCGGGATGCCACCGAGGCGCTGGATCTGCTCACCCGCGGGGTGCAGACCGGCGCCAACGAGGCCGAAGACCTCTTGGATACGTTTTCGGAGTACAGCACCCAGTTCCGCTCCATGGGCCTGTCCGGGCAGCAGGCCACCGGCCTGATCGCGCAAGGGCTGAAAGCTGGTGCGCGGGACGCGGACACGGTCGCCGACACGATCAAAGAGTTCTCGATCGAGGCGGTCGCGGGCGGCACCCGCGTGAAGAAGGGCTTCGAGTCGCTCGGCTTGAGCGCCGATGACATGGTCGCGAAGTTCGCCGCTGGCGGCCCGACGGCGGCGAAGGCGTTCGACACCGTGCTGGACCGGCTCCGCGGCATCGAGGACCCGGTGAAGCGGAACGCGGTCGCGATCGAGCTGATGGGGACCAAGGCCGAGGACATGGGCGAGGCGCTGTACGCCCTCGACCCGTCCGAAGCCGTCAGGGCGCTCGGCGAGGTGGGCGGCGCCGCCGACAGGATGGGCGACGCCCTGCGCGACACCGCGGGCACCCGCGTCGAGCAGTTCAAGAGAGGCATCCAGCAGGGCCTGGTGAACTTCCTCGGCGGCGACGTCATTCCGGCGATCACGGGCGTCCGGCGGCAGCTCGGCGGCATGTGGGACGAGGCCGGGAAGGGCGGCCAGGAGGGCGTCGACCGTGTGCTCAACTTCCTGGAGATCCTCCTCAGCCGGATCGGCGAGAAGGCCGTGGAACTCGCGCCGAGAGTGATCGAGGGCCTGATGGCCGCTGGTCAGCGCATCGCCGCCTGGATCGTGGCCAACCCGACAGCGGTCCTGAAGGCGGGCGCGCTCGCGGTCGCCGTCATCGCGGCGATCGCTGCCGTGCCTGGCCTGGTCGCGGGGAGTTTCATCACCGCCGCGAACTCCATGATCACCGGGTTCGTCTCGCGGATGACGGCCGCCACGCGCGAGCAGCTCGGCAAGTGGTGGGGCTCCTTCACCCGCTGGGTGTCGGGCCGCGCGTCGGCCGCCGGGGGCGTCATGCACGTCCTCGGCGCGGCGATCGGCCGCTGGTTCTCCGGGCTGTGGCCCCGGTACGTCAGCGCACCGGTGTCCCGGACATGGACCTCGCTCATCACGGGGGTCCGCGGGCTCCCTGCCCGGTCGAGTGCCGCCCTGGCAGGCTTGGGCCCGGCCATCGTGGCGCGCGCGAGCAAGGCCTGGACGTCCTTCCGGGACACCACGGTCCGCCGCGCCCTCGACACGGTCGCCTGGGTGCGGGGCATGCCCGGCCGGATCTCCGCCGGGCTCGGCTCCCTGGGCGGGCTCCTCGTCGGGCACGGCCGCAACGTGGTCCTCGGCCTCTGGCGCGGCATCCACAGCATGGGCGGCTGGATCCGGGGCCAGCTCATCTCCTGGGCACGGTCGATGATCCCCGGCCCGATCGCGAAGGCCCTCGGGATCGCGTCGCCGTCGAAGGTGACTCGGGAGCAGGGGCGTTGGATCGCCCAGGGTCTGATCGACGGCCTGACCGGCTCGGCGAAGCAGGTCCGGGCGGCCTCGACGAGGTTGGCGGACATCGTCCGGGACAGCATGAAGCCGGGCAAGAAGCGCACCAAGGCGCTCGGCGTGATCTCCACCGGCACCAAGCAACTGATGGCGCTGGCCAGCAGGGAGGAGAAGCTGGCCGTCCGGATGAAGGCCGCGCAGAAGAGGCTCGCGGACCTGATCAAGGCCCGGGACAAGCTCGCCGCGGACGTGAAGAAGGGCGTGCTGGAGGGCGCCGACATCACCAAGCAGGACAACGGCGGCTGGCCCGTCACGGCGGAGTCCATCCTGGCCGGGCTCAAGGCCGACACCGCAGCGGCGCAGACCTTCGCGAAGAACCTCGCTCAGCTCCGGAAGAAGGGCGTGCGCGCGGACCTGATCGCGCAGATCGCCCAGGCCGGGGTCGAGCAGGGCTCGGCCGCTGCCGCTGCACTCGCCAACGCCAACAGCGGGCAGATCAAGCAGATCAACGCCCAGCAGGCGGCGCTGACGACCGCGGCAGGAAGGGCGGGGTCTACGGCGGGCACCGCCATGTACGGGGCGGGGATCGCCGCCGGGCAGGGCCTGGTCAAGGGGCTGCAGATGCAGCAAAAAATGATCGAGCGGCAGATGATGAAGATCGCCAAGTCGATGTCGTCGGCAATCCGCAAAGCCCTGGGAATCAAGTCGCCGTCGAGGGTGATGGCGCAGGTCGGCGCGTACACCGCGGAGGGACTGCGGCGGGGCATCGAGAGCGGCAGGAAGGCCGTCACCCGCAGCATGGCCTCTCTGGTGGAGACGCCCGCGCCGGGCTCGTGGAAAACAACCGGCGGGCGCGCCCGCGCAGGTGCCTCGCCGCGGGTCGTGCTGGAGCTGCACTCGTCGGGCCGTGGCGAGGACGACTACCTGGTGGAGCGGCTGCGGCGCGGCATCCGGACGCGGGGCGGCGGCGACGTCGGCCTCGTGCTTGCAGGAAGGAGGAGTGGCTGATGGCGTTCCCGGAGGACCCGCTCGGCACGATGGTGGAGTTCCAGATCGGCGGGAGCTGGGTCGACGCCACCGAGCACGCGCTGACCCGGGACGTCATCACGCACCGGCGGGGCCGTACAGGCGAGGGAGCAGCGGTCGACCCGGCCACCTGCTCCCTCACCCTGCGGTCCCCGGGCGGCCTGTACTCCCCCCGCAACCCGAGGAGCCCGTACTACGGGCAGATCGGCCGGAACACCCCGATGCGGGTCTCCGTCGCCGCGGGTACCTCCTACCTCGCTCTTCCCGGCGGCACCACCCGGGCCACCACGCCCGACGTACCCGCGCTCGCCGTCACGGGCGACATCGACATCCGCGTCGACGCCACGCTGGAGACGTGGCTGCCCGCCGCCCAGATGGAGCTGTGCGGGAAGTGGAACGGCACCCAGCAGTCCTGGATCCTCGTCGTCGACAACGGCCGCCTGCGCCTGTGGTGGTCACCGGACAACAGCACCGCCCTGAGCGCGACCTCGACCGTCGCGGTCACGCCGCCCGACACCGGGCGCCTGGCCGTGCGCGTCACCCTGGACGTCAACAACGGCGCCTCCGGCCGCACCGTGACGTTCTACACGGCGCCCACCATGGCGGGCCCGTGGACGGCGCTGGGCGATCCCGTCGTCCAGGCAGGCACCACCGGCATCGCCGCGACCACGGCGAGCCTGGACATCGGCGCCGTCGACTCGGTGGGCTACGGCGACCCTGTCGGCCGCGTCCACGCGGCTGAGGTCCGCAACGGCATCGACGGCCCCGTAGTCGCCAGCCCGGACTTCAGCGTGCAGACAGCCGGCACCACCGGCTTCACGGACTCGGCCGGCCGCCCATGGACGGTCTTCGGCGGCGCGCACATCAGCAATCGGCATACGCGGTTCGTCGGCGAGTACTCCGACTGGCCAGCACGGTGGAGCAGCGGCGGACACCTCGTCACTGTGCAGGGCGAGGGTGCGGGCATCCTCCGCCGCCTCCGCCAGGGCAGGAAGCTGCTACAGAGCACGTTGAGGCGCCGCATCCCGTCTGATCCCGCACTGATCGCGTACTGGCCGATGGAGGACGAGCAGGACGCGACACAGGCGTACAGCCCGGTGCCGGGCGTGAAGCCGATGAAGCTGCGCAACTTCGACATGGCCAGCAACGACACCCTTGGCGGCTCCTCCGCGCTGCCCGTCGTGCAGCCCGGCGCCACCTTCTCGGCCGAGGTGCCGCCGCCGGCTTCGGGTACCGGCCCGTGGCACGTCGAGCTGGTGAACTACATCCCGGCAGCCCCGGCCGCAGTCACGACGGTGTACGAGATCGCCTGCACCGGCACGGGAGCGAAAATCCAGGTTCGGCTGGGCCCGACCGTAGTTCAGCTCCTGGTGCTTGATGCGGACGGGGCACAACTGTCCCTGACCAGCACGGGTCTGGGATCCGGCCCGTCCTTCGTCGGGAACTGGAACCGTGTCCGCGTCTTCGCCCGGCAGAACGGCGCGAACGTCGACATCGACCTCGGGTGGCTCAACGCGGCCACGTCCGGAGGGGGCCACTTCCAGACCAGCAGCTTCCCGGGGACTGTCGGCCGTGTCACCCAAGTGCGGTCGTCCTTCGGGGCTGGCTTGGAGGGGATGGCGCTCGGGCACCTCACCGTGCTGCAGAAGAACAACTCCAACCTCTTCTACCTGGCGGACAGTGGGTACATCGGAGAGACCGCAGCGGACCGGCTGAAGAGGCTGGCCACCGAGGAGGCCTTGTCGATTCTCGTGGAGGGGGCGCCGGAGAGCACGGCGCGCATGGGCTCGCAGCGTCCGGGCACGCTGCTGGAGCAGCTCGGCCAGTGCGAGGCCGCCGACGGCGGGATCCTTGTGGAGGACCGGGAGCGGCTGGGGCTGCGGTACCGGACGCGGACCTCGCAGTACAACCAGACGCCCGCGCTCACACTGTCGTACCGGTCGCGGGCGATGGGCGCTCTGGAGCCGATCGAGGACGACCAGGCTCTCCGCAACGACATCACCGTGGAACGGGTGGGCGGGTCGTCGGGCCGGGCGGAGCTGACGTCGGGCCCGCTGTCGGTGGAGGATCCGCCGGTCGGTGTCGGTCGGTACGACGACTCCGTCCAGCTCAACCTCTACTCGGACGATCAGACGGAGCCGATGGCGTACTGGCTGATGCACCTGGGCACCGTCGACGAGGCCCGCTACCCCACGGTCACGGTCCGCCTGCACAAGGCACCGCACTTGATCCCGGCCGTGCAGGACATCGCCGAAGGGGATCTGATCCGCATCACGGACCTGCCGGACTGGCTGCCGCCGGGTCCCGTGGACCTGATCGTGCAGGGCTACACCGAGCGGATCGGTGTCCGCACGTGGGAGATAGAGTTCGTGTGCGCTCCCGGCTCGCCCTGGCAGGTGGCCACGGTAGGGGACACCGAGCGGGCCCGGGTCGACGCCAACCCGGGCGGCAGCACGCTGGCGCTGCCGTCCACCGCGACCGACAACCAGCTGTTGGTGCACACCCCGGCGCGCGGGCCGATGGGCCCGGCGCCGTGGATCACCTCGGCCGGGCCCGCGCCGACGTACCCGGCCGAGTTCCCGTTCACCGTCCAGTTCGGCGGGGAGACGGCCCAGGTCACCGCGTGCGTGCCCGCGGCGTTCGATTCCTTCGGCCGCTCGGTGTCGGTAGGCTGGGGCGTCGCGGACTGCGGGTTCGCCTGGGGTCTCACCGGGGGCGTCTCGTCCGCCGAGCGCACGGTCAGCGGCGGCGTAGGCACCGTCACCCTGACAGGCGCACCGGAGGCACTCCGCATCCAGCGGCTCGTCTCGCAGATCACCGACTGCGAGGTCATCCTGCGGATGAGCGTGGACCAAGTCGCGACCGGAGCCGCCCTCGTCCCCGGCGTCCTGCTCCGCTACGTCGACACCACTTCCTTCTACCGGGCGCGCGTCCACTTCAACCCGGGCGGCACCATGTCCGCGTCGATCACCCGCGGCACCACCGCCGTGGGGTCCGTCGCGTCCCTGCCGCACACGTACACCGCCGGCGCCTGGATGCGGGTGCGGGTACGGCTCACCGGGGACCGGGTGCAGCTACGAGTGTGGCCGGACAGCCAACCCGAGCCCGGCATGTGGCACAAGGACGAGACCATTACCAGCCCGATCGCCTCGGGCCAGGTCGGGGTGACAGCGTCAGCGCTCACCGGGTCGACGACCGTCAACCCGCAGCTGCGCTTCGACGACTTCCACATCGTCACGCCGCAGCTTCTCACTGTCCAGCGGTCCACCAACGGCGTCGTGAAGACTCACGGCGTCGGCACCGAAGTACGGCTGGCGCAGCCCGCCGTCACCCCCCTGTAAGGAGGCCATCTGTGCCGTTCACCGTCTGGCGCCCCGGCATGATCATGACGGAAGAGCGCCTGAACGATGCCGCCATGATCGGTGCCGTTGTCTTCCTCGCCAACCGCGGCACCAGCCAGAACATCCCGTCAGGTTCGGACAGTGCGGCCAACGCGCTCGCGTGGGACGAGGTCACCATGGACCTGCTGGGCGGCTGGTCGGCGGCCCAGCCCACCCGGTGGACGTGCCCGAAGGCGGGCTGGTGGAAGTTCGAGGGCGCCATCGGCTTCAACGCCAGCGCGGGCGGCACCACCCGCGAGTGCGTCTGGTACGTCAACGGGGGCGGGATCAGCATGGGGCGGTCCAGGACGTTCGGTAACACGATGGCCAGCGTGCCGATCACCGTGGAGGCCCGGACGCTGTCCCGGCAGCTCGCCGTGGGTGATTACGTCGAGCTCGTCCCTGCGCACAACTCTGTGTCGCCCAATCCCGATCCGCTCACCACCGCGACCGGCACCTACCGCCCCTACATGTCCATCACCTACGCCGGACCCGTCTAAGGAAGGCCGCTCATGACCCAGTTCTCCGACGGTTACACGCCAACCGAGATCACCGGGAGCGTAAGCGTCCTCGCTGACGACCACTCGCCTGTCATCGAGCTCTCCTTGGCCATCAGCGCGCTGCCGGGCAACCACCCGAGCCAGGTCGTTGATGCCGTCTCCGCTGGCCTGCAGGCCATGAAGTCCTCGCTGGAAGCTGCCTTCCCGGGCATCACCGCGTCGGTCAGCGGCCCCGTCGTCAAGGGGACCAAGCAGCTCCGCTAGAGCCTGTCAATCATTTCACCCGCTGAAGCCCCGAGCCATCCCGGCCGGGGCTTTCGTCATGTCTGGAGGCCCCGTGGCCGACCCCATGTCCGCCGCCGCGTTCCTGAAGGCCCTGCGCGCCGAGGGCCTGACCGTCGTCGAGGTCGGCGACTGGCGGAACCACAACCGCAACCGCAAGGGCCCCTGGGGGCCCGTCCACGGCGTGATGATCCATCACACCGTGACCAAGGGCAGCGCGCGCACCGTCGAGATCTGCCGCACCGGCTACGCGTCCCTGCCCGGGCCGCTGTGCCACGGCGTCATCACCAAGGACGGCAGGGTATATCTCGTCGGCTACGGCCGCGCCAACCACGCCGGGAGCGGCGACGACGACGTCCTGGCCGCTGTCATCGGCGAGACCGCGCTGCCCGCCGACAACGAGGCCAACAGCGACGGCAACCGGTCCTTCTACGGCTTCGAGTGCGAGAACCTGGGCGACGGCAAGGACCCCTGGCCCGCCGTCCAGCTCGAGGCCATCGAGAAGGCGGCCGCCGCGGTCTGCCGCTACCACAAGTGGAACGAGCGGTCCGTGATCGGGCACTCGGAGTGGCAGCCGGGGAAGGTGGACCCGCGCGGGTTCACGATGGCGTCGATGCGGGCCCGGGTGGCGAAGCGGCTCGGCAAGAAGCCCTCCAGCAGCGGCGGCGGTTCGGGCTCGTCCGGCAGCGGGTCCTACACCGTGCGCGCGGGCGACACGCTGTGGGCCATCGCTCGCGCGCACGGCACGACGGTGCCCACGCTGGTCGACCTCAACGACCTGCGCAACCCCAGCAAGCTGGCGCCCGGGCAGAAGCTGCGGGTCCCCGGCGCCGCGACCACCACGTACACCGTGGCCCGCGGCGACACCCTGTGGTCGATCGCCGCGTCCCGGCTCGGCGACGGGAACCGCTGGCGGGAGATCGCCAAGCTGAACGGGCTGCCGGACGCCGACGAACTGTCGCCCGGCCAGAAGCTGAAGCTGCCCAAGAAGTGATCGTCAACCTCACCCCACACCCCGTCCGCATCTACGCGGACGACCGGCCCGACGGCATCGACGACCTGGAGCCCGGCCTCCGCTACGTCATCGAACCCGAGGACCGCCCGGCCCGCCTCGGCGTGATCCCGCTGAGCACGGAGTACCGCGACGGCATCCCCGTCGAGCTGGTGCAGTACGGGCACGCTCAGGGCCTGCCCCGCCGCAGGGCCGGCGTGTCCTACGTGGTGTCGCTCGCCCTCGCGCTCGCCCTGGCGCCGCGCCGGTCGGATCTGCTCGTCCCCTACCGCGAGGTGCGCAATGCCTCCGGGACCGTCATCGGCTGCCGCCAGCTCGCGCAGCCCGTCTGAATCGAGGACCACATGTCCCAGCACAACCTCCCCACCGCCGAGACCGTCGTGAAGACCGCAGGAACGTACGGCCGTGACCTGCTGGAGCGCGTACTCTCCACGTTCCTGCAGGCGTTCATCGGCGGCATCGTGGTCACCCAGCCCCTCGACGCCTCCATGTGGCACGCCGCCGGCGCTGGCGGGATCGGCGCCGTCCTCGCCCTCGGCAAGGGCCTGGCCGCCCGCTGGCGATCGGTGACCAACTCCGCGTCCCTGGCCAAGGGCGTCTGACCAGATAGGAGCGACACGTGCCCGACGAGCTGAGCGTCGGCGAGCTCGGGCGCGCGGTCGCCGCCCTGCGCCAAGAGATCCAGGTCATGGGGCAGGGCATCAACGCCCGCCTGGACAAAGTGGTGAGCACCGAGGTGTACACGCTGCAGTCCGCCTACACCGACCAGCGCATCACCGCCCTGTCGCAAGACCTTCAGAAGGTGTCGGATGCGCGTGACGCGCTGGAGAACTCGTTCGAGCAGTACCAGCGAGACGAGCGGGACCGGCGCGAGCGGGAGCGGCAGGCCCGCCTGTACCAGCTCGTCGTGCCGGTGCTGCTGGCGCTGCTGTCGGCGGCCGTGGCGATCTGGGCGGTGGTGGCGCGGTGACCGGGCTCCGCAAGAAGCAGCGCCCGCTGCGGCTGCCGCGGGCGGAGTGGCTGATCGGTCTCACCGTGCTCCTGGGCGTAGCGCTCCTCGGCGGGCTCGCCATCCAGGTGGTTGTGCTGGCGCGCGACCTGCGCACGGCCAACGAGGCGCGAGACGCGTTGGCCTCCCAGGTGCAGCGCCTCGGGGGGAAACCGGTCGCCGGCCCGCCCGGCAGCCGCGGGGAGCCCGGCGCGTCGGTGACCGGCCCGCCCGGCCCGCCCGGCCCGCCCGGGCCGCCCGGGCCGCGCGGGGAGCCGGGACCGGGCGGCCCTGCTGGGCCCGCCGGGCCGCCGGGCCCCACGGGGGCGCCGGGCATGGACGGGGAGGACGGCGGCCGCGGGGAGGACGGAGTCGACGGGCAGCCCGGCGCGCCGGGCGCCACCGGCGCTTCCGGTCCTGCCGGAGCGGCTGGCCCGCCGGGTCCGCGGGGAGAGCCTGGGCCCGCGGGCCCGCAGGGTGAGCGCGGCGAGCCCGGGCCTCAGGGCCCTCAGGGCGAGCGGGGCCCGGCAGGTCCCGCCTGCCCGGACGGGTACAGCCTGCAGCCGCCGGCCGATGACCCTGATGCCCTGGTGTGCCGCCGGGACGGCGCCCCGCAGCCCGAGCCAACCACGACGACCAGCCCGCCAGCGATCCTGAGCGACCGACGCCGCCTGTGAGAACCGCCCCCTGCACGCGCCCCCAGCGGGTGCAGGGGGCGGCTTCGTCATGCCCAGGGTCAGTGCACAGCCTCAATCGCACGAAGGATCAAGGCGCGGGCGTCGCCGCCGTACACCGCCATGCTGCGCAACTGCTCGAACGCCCTGAAGTACAGGGCGATCTCCGACGGCTGGGTGATCTTCACGCGGGCGGAGACCAACTCCACGGACACGAGGCGGTCGTCGTAGATGTGGAAGGTCTCACGCGGCCAGTGCGCCCGCTGAGGCGTGTCCATGGGGATGATGCCGAGAGAGACCTGCGGTAGGGCACCTGCTGTCAGGAGGTACCCGAGCTGGGCAGCCATCGCGTCCGCTCCGCAGATCTGATAGCGCAACGCGGCCTCCTCGACCACGAACACGAAGGTGTGCCCGGGCTGGTGCACAACGGCAGACCGATCGACGCGGGCCCGGGCGGCCGCAGCGCTGTCGTCCACGGGCAGCTCGCGAAAGGCAGCGCTGATCCCCAGCACGCCTGCCGCGTAGCCCTCCGTCTGCAGCAGGCCGGGCACGAGCGAGGAGGAGTACACCCGGAACGCCCTGGTGTCCTGGAAGAGGCGGGGCTCGCTGCCCTGCAGTGCAGTGAGGCCGTTGCGGAGCTGGGTGCGCCACTCGGTGTACATGGACTCGGCGTGCAGCGACTGGGCGATGAGGTCGTCAACCTGGTCCTGCGCGCCGGTGGCGCCGCACCACAGCCGGATGTCCGTGGCGGTGGGGGCAGTGCGTGCGTTCTCGATGCGGCTGGTCTTGGCATGGTGCCACCCGCACTGGCTGGCCAGCTCAGTGACCGTCAGCCCGGCGCTTTTGCGGAGGTCGCGCAGGCGCCGGGCTACGACCTCGCGCGCGGCCTGGGCCGCCGAAGACGGGGAGATCGGCATGAGCTGGCCTGTCCGGTGCGGGCTGTCAGGTGATTGCGTACTGGCCGTGCGGGATGGCGCGGGCCCAGACGTCTTCGAAGGCGTCGGCGCACAGTTTGACCGCGGCTGGGTCGGTGGTGACCTCGCCGCCGGCAGACTGGCCCTCGCCGGTGAAGTGGTTCCAGCGCACGACCTTGTCGTCGAACAGCCAGAAGTCGTTGCCCGGCAGGGCTATGGTGCTGGCCTGCCGTCGTGGGAGCCACCGCACCAGTTCGCCCGCGGCGACGTTCGTGAACGTGCCGTCGTACAGGAAGCGGGTGTACTCGCTGACTGGTTCGGACACGATGCGAGCCCGGCGAATCACGACGCCCCGGGCGACGGTCTCCTGCACCAGGTCCAGCCACGGCCGCCACCATGAGGCGCGGTCGGCGGGATCGTGCCGGAAGCCGCGCCGCCATTCGGCGAACGGTCCCCTCTCGTAGTCGACGGCGTAGCTGTCGCGCATCTCAAGGTGCACTGCTGAGCGGGTGGCGCTCGCCAGCAGCTCAGCGAAGGCGTTGGGCACGTTCGAGGGCATCGCACGCCTCCCTGATCATCGTCACCATCCGGGCCGGGATTCGGACCACCCCTTCGTGCTCCGGGATACCGACGGCGTGCCCCGGTACCTGGAACGCGGCGCATTCAGCTTCAAGTTCGGGGCCCGGCAGCCATCCCTGCAGCACGAGCTCTTGCTTCTCCTCGTCGATCCACACCGTGGGGCTCTCATGGTCTCCGGTGTTCGGATCGATTCCGATGAACCGTAACGGCACAGCGACCTCCGTCAGACGGATGTGCAGGACTGTGCGCCACAGTCGCCCGGGTGAGGGGCTAGGTCAAGGTGCCTGCCGGACGAACACCCAAGTGCGTGCGGGTGCGTGCACAGAACTGCACATCGCTGGCAGTGCTGCACATCACACTCCTAGCGTCGGCTGGACGACGAAGCCCCGGCGAGGCGGCGACCTCCCGGGGACGGCCGACGCTGCGAAGGAGCGCCGACATGACACACGGTACCGCTCGGCTGGTGGGCTCGGGAGGCGGCCGGTGAGCAGCCCGAGCCCCGCGCTGCGCCCCGTCCGTACGGAGCAGGGCGCCCTCGTACACACCGATGCGGATCGGCGGCCGGCGGCCGAGCGCTGGCTGCTGTCCGCGCACCCGCAGCCCGGGCAGGCCCGCACCGAGTGGCAGACCGACCACGTCGTCCTGCTCCCGCTCGGCACGCTGTTCTCCGCCGTCCGCATCCCCGGCCGCCTGGTCCAGGCCGTCGCCGCCAGCACGAGCCCCGAGGAGATCGACGCCGTCCTGGACGAGGTCCTCGACCGCGGCCCGGTCATCTGCGACCCCCGCGGGCCCCGCTACTACGCCCTCGTACCCGCGAGCGTCCCCCGCACCTGGGACCAGGCCGCCGACGACTGGCAGGTGGCCGACGTGGACTGCCTCGGCCGCGGCACCTACCTCGGCGTGCCCCGGCTGGACGCCGTGCAGCCGTCCGGGACGGCCACCTACTGGTCGGTGCCGATGCCCTCGGCCGGCGTCCTGTGCTCCCCGCTAAAGGTGGCGCGGCTGATCGCGGCCGGCGTGCACCATCTCTCCGAGGACCGGACCCCGTGGCCCGCCGACCCTCCCCTGGCCCTCGAGGGCGAGGACGAGGAGGCCCCGACGTCATCCTCCCGGACGCCATGAAGCCGCCGACGCTGGAGCTGCTCCAGCTCGAGCCGCCCCCGTACCGCGAGCTGACGTACCACCAGCGCACCGGCTGGGCGTGCTGCTGGTGCGGCGCCTCCCTGCTGCGGGCCGGCGGAGTGCCCGCCGGGCGTGCCCGCGGCCGCAGCGGCGCGCACGTCCTGGACGTGGACGTCTACGCCTGCGGCCCCACCTGCCCCGAGATCCCCACGTCGGCCGGGAGGTACGAGTGATCTGTGCACGCTGTGACGCGCCCATCCAGGGCACCCCCCGGCGGATCATCGTCGACTCGCCGTCGGGGGCCGCGCCCGACATCTACGTCTGCCCGACCACGTGCCGCCCATCGATGCCGCGGCAGACCGCCCCGGAGCGGCCGTTCGGCCGATGACTCCCGCTGGCGCCACAGGGCGAACGTGGCGCCAGTGGGCGGGCGGCCGCCAGTGCTGAGGAGCTCTGGCAGCCGCCCACACCATTGCTCGACCGGCACCGCCCGGGCCAGCGATCCCGGCAAGGCCCCGGCCCGGGCGGCCACGTCCCCATCCGCAACAGAAGGAGACGCCCATGAGCGTACCCACGCCCCCGACGCCAGGCCCCGACCCGGCACCCATCCCACTCCCGGCGCTGCCGCGCATGCTCATCACCGACGACCAGTTCGCGAGCTGCCGCGGCACGGTGATGGACGCCAACCCGGACATGAGCAAGAAACTGGCCGGCCGGATCGTCGAGGAGGCCCTGAAGTTCGTGGCGGCCTGCGCGAAGAACCCCGGCGTCGGGCTCGCG
Organism: Streptomyces harenosi; assembly: GCF_011008945.1. GTDB lineage: Bacteria > Actinomycetota > Actinomycetes > Streptomycetales > Streptomycetaceae > Streptomyces > Streptomyces harenosi. Next base: position 7,840 of record NZ_WYCT01000038.1, on the reverse strand, counting down.
CCCTCGCGGATCGTGGACGAGGGGTGGCACGCCCTGCTCCTGCACACCGCCATGTACGCCGAGCTGTGCGAGACGCTCGGCGCCCAAGGCCGGTTCGTCCACCACTACCCGGGCTACGACCCCACCCACTACGACCCGCCGATCCTGGACCGGACCCGCGCAAAGATCGCCGAACTGGGCTGGGAAGCGGACCCGGAGCTGTGGGGCCCGCCGTCGGAGGAGACCCTCGCGTCCGTCGCGGCGAAGTGCCAGCACGCTCCCGAGTGCACCATCGTCATCACGCCCAAGCCGAAGCCCGGCGCCGCGTAGCCTGCTGGTGAAGGGAGGCCGCATGTCCGAGTGGATCGACCCGCGGTACGAGGAGCTGGTCGCAGCGTGGAAGCGCGCGCAGCAGCCGACCTCGCGTGACCCGGAGCCCAGGCCGCAGCGCGGTTTCATCGTCCCGCGCCCGGCCTGACCCCCGCGGCCCGTCTCCGCCCCCCGTCGGAGGCGGGCCGCTCACCGCACCAGGTCAGAGAGCGGTACGTCCAGGGCATCGGCGATCCGGAAGAGATTGTCGAGCAGGGGCGACGCGTGAGCCTGCTCGATCCGGTTGATCGCTTGCCGGTCCATCCCCGCCAGCTCCGCCAGCATCTCCTGAGTCAGGCCGGCGGCGGCCCGGGCCGCGCGGATCCGGTCCCCGACGAGACGTCGGCGGGCGATGATCCAGTCGGGGGGTGGAGCAGATGGCACTCGCCCACCGTGGCCGGGTCGCGATCATGTGTCTGTATCGCCGACCGTACATTTGTAATCCGAAGCGATCTGCAAGCCCACCTAGATTGAAACACCCGTTCGAGTGATCTCTTCGACATGTTGTTGATCCGATGAACCGTTTTGCCAAACGATTACGAGCGCCCCCCACCTGAGCTCCCCACCCACCCTCACGTACACCAGGTGCCGCAATGACCGACGAGTCCCGCCTCACCCTTGGGCCTCTCACCGATTCCCAAAGAGCGCGCGTCGACTACGCCCGCCGCGACCTCGCCTACGCCCGCTCGGAAGACCTCGCCCAGCTCGACGCCGCGAGCCTCATCCTTCTCGTGGAACGCCTACGCGGACGCCTCAGCGACATGCTCGACCTCATACAGGAGATCGAGAACCAGGATCTACCCTCGCAAACCGGGCGAAAAGAGGCCATCGACCTGCCGGAGTAAAAGGAAATGTGGGCCCACAACCAGGTGCGGGAGCGGAACTCCCGCCAGCCCTCGGCGAGATCGGAGCGGAACGCCCTCGCCGCGCCGCCGGTGCCCGGGTGCCGGCGAACGGCGGCCCGGCCGCCCGGCGTGGGCGGCGGCAGCCGGAGCAGCAGCAGGCACAGGGCGCTCACCGCGTAGGTGGCCGCGTGGGCGGTGAAGACGCCTCCGGGCGCGGCGAACCCCACCAGGAGCCCGGCCAGGGCGGGTCCGGCGAGCTGGGCGGCGGACTCGGCGACCCGTATGGCGCCGTTCGCTCCCTGGACGTCACAGGCGAGCCGGGGCACCGTGCTGGCGACGCCGGGCTGGAACACGGCTCCGGCGACGCCGTTGACGAAGCCGATCGCGCAGATCTCCCACAGCACGACGTGGCCGGAGAAGAACAGCGCGGCGGCCAGGGCCTGGGTGGCCAGCCGCACCAGATCGGCGCCGATCATCAGCTTGCGGGTGCTGAACCGGTCGGCGAGGACGCCGCCGAAGACGACGAGCCCGGCGAAGGCAGCGGCGGTCGCGGCCATGGCCAGGCCCACCGCCCCGGCCCCGTACCCGTGCTGGAGCAGTCCGGCGGCGAGCGCCACGGGCAGCATGGTGTCGCCGAGCCGGGCGACCGCGCGGGCCACGAAGAACAGGGCGAAGTCGCGCGACCAGACCCGTCCCGGCTCCCGGTCCCGCACCGGCGCGGCTGCCGCCGGGCGCTCCGCCCCGGTGCCGCCGCCCGGCACCGCGCCGTGCCCCGCCTCGCCGTGCGCCGGCTGCGACGACGTCCCCCTGGCCATCCTCGCGCGCTCCCCTCCCCTGCCGTGCCCGGCCGGTCCCCGGGGCAGCCGGAGCCCCCCTCCGGCCCCGGCTGCCGCTCATCCCTCCGGATGATGCCACGGGGCACCGACAACGCCGGAGGGCTTTTCAGCCGCCGGCCGGGAGCCCCAGCCGGGGGTGGGCGTCGAGCAGCCGGGACGGGGCCGCCTGGCGCCAGGAGTCGGCGAGGATGTCCCGCAGTTCGCCCTCGTCCTCCAGGGCCGACAGGCGGACCCGCACCCAGGCGAACTGGGCCTCGTGGCCGGCGATCCAGAACTTCTCCGGCTCGGCGAGGACCAGTTCGTCGCGCTCCTCCTTCGGGCAGCGCACGGCCATGGAGGTCTCGTCCTCGGGCAGCGTGGCGAACATCTTCCCGGCGACCCGGAACGTGGGCATGTTCCAGGCGGTCTTCTCCGTGGTGTCCGGCAGGGACAGGGCGATACGGCGTACGTCTTCGGCATCCGGCATGTCCCGCACCGTAGCCGCTGCCACTGACACTCACCCGGCGGCGCGGGCGGCCCCGATCCGCTTGTAGTACAGCGTCGTCGGCCGCAGCACGCCGTGCGGGTCGGCGGCGTAGTCGGGGATCACCCCGGCCCGGGTCCACCCGGCGGAGCGGTAGAGGTGCTCGGCGGGGCTGCCGCTCTCGGTGTCCAGGTGCAGGAGGGTGATGCCGGACGCCTCGGCCGCCCGCTCGGCGGTGGTCAGCAGCGTGCGGCCCAGGCCCCGTCCGCGGGCGTCGCGGCGCACCATCAGCTTCACCACTTCGGCGCGGTGCCGGCTGTTGGGTCTGCCGGGCAGGGCGAGGCCGACGGTGCCGGCCGGCCGGTGCCCGTCGTACGCCACCCACACCGCGAGCCCGCCCGCGGCCACCGCGGCGGCGCGCTCCCGCCACCAGGCGGCGGCCTCGGCGGGGTCCAGCGGGGCGAGGAAGCCGACCGAGGCGCCGCCGTCCACGGTGCCGGCCAGCAGGGCGGCCAGCTCCTCCGCCTCGCTGAGCAGCCGGGGGGCGTCGAGACGGACCACCCTCATGGCAGCACCACCGCCAGCGCGTAGCGCGCGTCCGCCGTCCCCGGGCACCGGAACCGTACCGGCCCCCACACCCGCAGCCGCAGGCAGTCGCCCGTCCCGAGCCGGTGCGCGGTGTCCTGGACGGTCACCTCCAGCGCGCCCTCCAGCAGCCAGACGTGCTGTTCGAGACCGGGCACGGGCGGCCGGTCGTAGCCGATGCAGGCGCCCGCGGCGAGCCGCGCTTCGACGAGTTCGCCGCGCAGCCCGGCGTGCGGCGGGGAGACGGAGCGGCGGACCAGGCCGGAGGCGCGGTCCTCCCACAGCGGTTGCTCGGCGGCCCGCACCAGGGGCGCCGGCTGCGCCTCGACCTCGCTGAGCAACTGGGACATGGTCCGTCCGTAGACGGCGCACAGCCGGTTCAGCAGCGCGGCGGTCGGACTGGTCTGTGCGCGTTCGGCGCGGGACAGGGTCGACCGGCTCACCCCGCTGCGCTGCGCCAGCTCCCCGAGCGACCATCCGTGCTCGGTCCGCAGCTCCGCCAGCCGGGCGGCGAGCCGGGCATCGGCGGGGGCCGGGGCCAGGAGTGCCTCCCCCGCGCGATCGGTTCCTCTCATATCCGGGACGCTATCCCGGAGATGAGACGCCGCCGTTACGGAAGGCTCACATCCGCGCCGCCTGCGCCAGTGCGTCCAGCACCGGGCGGATCAGCGGATGGCCCTCGGCTCCCCTGCGGACGGCCGCGAAGACCCGGCGGGTGGGGGCCACCCCGTCGACCGGGCGGACCACCACGCCCGTCAGGTCCATGCCGCGCAGCGCCGACCGCGGGACGAGGGCCACGCCCACCCCGGCCGAGGCGAGGGCGACGACCGCGCGGAAATCGTCGGAGGAGTGCTCCAGGCGGGGCTGGAAACCGGCGTTCTCGCAGGCCAGGACGACGACGTCATGGCAGGGGTTGCCCGGGTAGGGGCCGATCCAGGCGTCCTTGGCCAGCTCCGCGAGCGGTACCTGGGTGGCGTCGGCCAGGCGGTGGGCGACCGGCACCACCGCGTCGAACGGCTCGGCGTACAGCGGGACGTGGGTCAGCCGCGGATCGTCGGCGGGCGGTGCGCCGCGGTACTCGACGGCGACGGCCACGTCGACCTGCCGGTCCAGCACCATCGGCAGGCTGGCGTCGCCCTCGGCGTCCTGGACGCGCAGGCGGATGCCGGGCGCCGTCCGGGCGAGCCGGGTCGCGGCGGGCGCGACGACCAGGGCGATGCCGGTGGCGAAGGCGGCGACGGTGACCGTGCCCGCCTGGCCCGCGCTGTAGGCGGCCAGCTCGGCCTCGGCGCGCTCGAGCTGGGCGAGGACCGCGTTGGTGTGCCCGAGCAGGATCTCGCCGGCCGGGGTCAGCCGTACGCCCTTGGCGCTCCGCTCCACCAGGCGGTGACCGGTCTCCTGCTCCAGGGCCGTGAGCTGCTGGGAGACCGCCGACGGGGTGAGATACAGCGCGGCGGCAGCCGCCGTCACCGTGCGGTGGTCGGCCACCGCACGGAGGATGTGCAGCCGCCGCGCTTCGATCATGGGATCGATTCTCTCAGGTCACCGGCCCTGGTCAGGCGCCGAGCTCCGCCCGCGCCGCCACGAACGCGTCCACCGCGCGGTGGACGTCCTCGGTGGAGTGGGCGGCGGAGAGCTGCACGCGGATGCGGGCCTGGCCCTGCGGCACCACCGGGTAGGAGAAGCCGATCACGTACACACCGCGCTCCAGCAGCAGCTCCGCCATGCGGCCGGCCCGCGCCGCGTCGCCGATCATGACCGGCGCGATGGGGTGGTCGCCGGGCAGGATGTCGAAGCCCTCGTCCGTCATCCGGCGGCGGAACAGGGCGGTGTTCTCGGCGAGCCGGACGCGCAGGTCGTCGGCCGACTCCAGCAGGTCGAGCACGGTCAGGGAGGCGGCGGCGATGACCGGGGCCAGGGTGTTGGAGAACAGGTACGGCCGGGAGCGCTGGCGCAGCAGGGCGACGATCTCGGCGCGGGCGGCGACATAGCCGCCGGAGGCCCCGCCGAGGGCCTTGCCGAGGGTGCCGGTGACGATGTCGACGCGGTCCATGACGCCGTGCAGCTCGGGGGTGCCGCGCCCGCCGGGGCCGACGAAGCCGACGGCGTGCGAGTCGTCGACCATCACCATGGCGTCGTAGCGGTCGGCGAGGTCGCAGATCTCCCGCAGCGGGGCCACGTAGCCGTCCATGGAGAACACGCCGTCGGTGACGATCAGCCGCCGCCGCGCGTCGGCGGCGTCCTTCAACTGCCGTTCCAGGTCGGCGAGATCACGGTTGGCGTAGCGGAAGCGGCGGGCCTTGGACAGACGGATGCCGTCGATGATCGACGCGTGGTTGAGGGCGTCGGAGATCACCGCGTCCTCCGGGCCCAGCAGCGTCTCGAAGACGCCGCCGTTGGCGTCGAAGCAGGAGGAGTACAGGATGGTGTCCTCCTGGCCGAGGAAGGCCGACAGCCGGGCCTCCAGCTCCTTGTGCACCTCCTGGGTACCGCAGATGAAGCGCACGGACGCCATGCCGTAGCCCCAGCGGTCCAGCGCCCGGTGGGCGGCGGCGACGACCTCCGGGTGGTCGGCGAGGCCCAGGTAGTTGTTGGCGCAGAAGTTGAGGACCTCGCCGGGACGGCCGCCCGCCGTGACGTTCACGGTCGCGGACTGTGGGGTGCCGATCACGCGCTCGGGCTTGTGCAGGCCGGCGGCGCGGATCTCGTCCAGGGTGGCGCGCAGGTCGTCGCGCACGGAGTCGAACATGGGAAGCTCCTTGTGGTGCTGGTGACTTACGCGGTCCAGTCGAGGATGACCTTGCCGCCCTTGCCGCTGGCCGCGTCGGCGAACGCCGCCTCGAAGTCGTGGCAGGGGTACCGGCCGGTGATCACGGGGGCGAGGTCGAGGCCGCCCTCCAGCAGCACCGACATCGCGTACCAGGTCTCGAACATCTCCCGGCCGTAGATGCCCTTGAGGGTGATCATCGAGGTGACGATGCGGGCCCAGTCGACGGGGAACTCCTGCGACGGCAGGCCGAGCATCGCGATCCGGCCGCCGTGCGTCATGTTGGCGATCATGTCCCGCAGCGCCTCGGGGCGGCCGGACATCTCCAGGCCGATGTCGAAGCCCTCCCGCAGGCCCAGCTCGCGCTGCCCGTCGGCGATCGTGGTGCCGGACACGTTCAGGGCCAGGCTCGCGCCGACCTTGCGGGCCAGCTCCAGCCGCTCCTCGCTGACGTCGGTGACCACCACGTTGCGGGCGCCGGCGTGCCGGGCGACGGCCGTGGCCATCAGGCCGATCGGCCCGGCCCCGGTGATCAGCACGTCCTCCCCGACCAGCGGGAAGGACAGGGCGGTGTGCACGGCGTTGCCGAACGGGTCGAAGATCGCCGCGACGTCGAGGTCGACCGGGACGCGGTGCACCCACACGTTGGACGCGGGCAGGGCGACGTACTCGGCGAACGCCCCGTCCCGGCCGACGCCCAGACCGACCGTGGCCCGGCACAGGTGCCGCCGTCCGGCCAGGCAGTTGCGGCACTTGCCGCACACCAGGTGGCCCTCGCCGCTGACCCGGTCGCCGACGCCGATGTCGGTGACGTCACGGCCGGTTTCGACGACCTCGCCGACGAACTCGTGCCCGACGACCAGCGGGGTGCTGATGGTCTGCTGCGCCCAGCCGTCCCAGGCCCGGATGTGCAGGTCGGTGCCGCAGATGCCGGTGCGCAGCACCTTGATGAGTACGTCACCGGGCCCGACGGCGGGCTCGGGGACGTCCGTGAGCCAGAGCCCGGGCTCCGCCTTCTGCTTGACCAGCGCCTTCAACGCTACGGCTCCTGAGGGGTGAGATCCCGGCGCCGGGCATGCCGAAGGAGCCCGTTTCCCGGGAGAGCGGTGGAATCGCACAGCAATCTGCCCCATGGGCGCGGTGCCGGTCCATCGAGGTTTTCTTAAGCGCGGCCGCAGCTCTCCTTCACGCCTCGCCCGGCAGGCCGCCGCGCCCGGCCCACGTCGCCGCCACGCCCTCGCCCCACTGCCCTGCCACGCCGGCGCCCCTCACCCTCGCGGGCCGCGCCCGCCGGGCTCTCCCGGTCTGCCCCGCCGGGCCCGCCGCGCTTCCCCGAGCCGGGCCGTCGTACCTCGCCCGCCCGGTCTCCGGGCCGCTCCCCCGCCCGGTGGGCCGGTCACAGCAGGGGCAGTCCGTCGCCCGCGCACCGCTCCAGGCGCGCCACGAGATCCGCAGCCGTCGCCTTGATGGTCTCCAGCCCTGCCCTCCCCCACGGCCTGGGCCGTACGTCGGCGGCGCTGACCGTGCCCAGGACCGTCCCCGTGCTGTCGATGAGCGGGGCGCCGAGGTAGGAGCGGATGCCGAACTCGTCGACGACCGGATTGCCCGCGAACCGCGGATAGTCGCGGACGTCTTCCAGGACCAGCGCCTTGCGCCGGGCCACCACGTGCGGGCAGAAGCCGTGGTCGCGCGGCTGTGCCCGGGCGAACACCGGCCGGGTGCCGTCGCCCGCGCCGGTGAGCGCGGGGTCCGGTGCGTGCAGGCCGGCGAAGAACTGCCCGTTCTCGACGGGGAAGTTGACCATCGCGTAGGGCGCGCCCGCGAGCTCGGCGAGACGGTCCGCGAAGACGTCGAGCGCGGGCTCCGGGCGCTGTGCCAGGCCCAGCCGGTGCAGCCGCCGCAGCCGGGCGGGGGCTTCCCGGTCCTCGGGCGTGAGCAGCAGACGACCGGCCGGGCGGGGCGGGTCGTAGCTCATCGGCGGGCTCCGTGGCGGGCC
>NZ_WYCT01000389.1 GCF_011008945.1 Streptomyces harenosi | reverse complement strand
CGCCTCCACGACCCGCATGAAGGCCCCCGTGGCCGCCGGGGGGACGAGCAGGGCGGCGCCGGTGGTCAGATGGGCGACGAGGTTCTCCAGCAGGTCGGTCCGGCCGTGCGCGTACTCCTCGGGGCCGCGCCCCTACCTGCACCCGGTCACCACCCTGGCCGGCACCACCGTCACCGAGCTCGCCCCGGCCGACCACCTGCACCACCTCGGCGTCGGTGTCGCCGTTCCCGACGTCGAGGGGCACAACTTCTGGGGCGGGCGCACCTTCGTCCGCGACCAGGGCCCGACCGAGCTGGACAACCACGGCAGCCAGCGGCACACCGCCTTCCAGCTCAGCGACCCGGACGGCTTCGTCGAGGAGCTGCGCTGGGTCGCCGCCGGGCGCGAGCTGCTGCACGAGCGCCGCACGGTCGCGGCCACCGCGCTCACCGCCACCGCCTGGGCGCTGGACTTCACCTTCTCCCTGACCAACACCACCTCCGGCACGCTCACGATCGGCAGCCCGGCCACCAACGGGCGCCCCGGCGCGGCCTACGGCGGCTTCTTCTGGCGGGCCCGCAAGGAGCAGGCCCCGCCGGACGTGTTCACCGCGCGGGCGCACGGCGAGAGCGAGGTGCACGGCCACAGGGCCGACTGGCTCGCCCTGGCCGGCGGGGACTGGACGCTGGTCTTCGCCGGGGCCACCGAGCGCACCCGCCAGGACCCCTGGTTCGTCCGCACCACCGAATACCCCGGCGTCGGCTCGTCCCTGGCGCACGGCGAACGGCTCGCGATCGCCCCCGGCGGCACCGCGGTCCGCCGGATCGTCACCGTCGTCGCCGACGGCCGCCTGGACCGGGACGGCGCCTCCACCCTCGTACGCAAGGCGGTGAGCCCATGAGCGCGGACACCTACCGCAACCCCGTGCTGAACGCCGACTGGTCCGACCCGGACGTGATCCGCGTCGGCGACGACTTCTACCTGACCGCCTCCAGCTTCGGCCGCGCCCCCGGCCTGCCGCTGCTGCACTCCCGCGACCTGGTCCACTGGACCCTCGTCGGTCACGCCCTGGAGCGCCTGGAGCCGGCGGAGCAGTTCGCGGCCCCCCGCCACGACTGCGGGGTGTGGGCCCCGTCCCTGCGCCACCACGACGACCGCTTCTGGATCTTCTGGGGCGACCCGGACCAGGGCATCTTCCAGATCAACGCCCCTGACGTCCGGGGCCCGTGGACCCGCCCCCACCTGCTGAAGCCGGGCAAGGGCCTGATCGACCCCTGCCCGCTGTGGGACGAGGAGACCGGCGAGGCGTATCTCGTGCACGCCTGGGCCAAGTCCCGCTCCGGCGTCAAGAACCGCCTGACCGGCCACCGCATGCACCCCGACGGGACCTCGCTCCTCGACGAGGGGAAGGTGATCGTCGACGCCGACCGCATCCCCGGCTGGTTCACGCTGGAGGGGCCCAAGCTCTACCGCCACGACGGCTGGTTCTGGATCCTCGCCCCGGCCGGGGGCGTGGAGACCGGCTGGCAGGGCGCCTTCCGCTCGCGCGGCTTCTTCGGGCCGTACGAGGAGAGGGTGGTCCTGGAGCAGAAGGACACCGACGTCAACGGGCCGCACCAGGGCGGCTGGGTGCGCACCCCCGCGGGCGAGGACTGGTTCCTGCACTTCCAGCAGCGCGGCCCCTACGGCCGGGTGGTCCACCTCCAGCCGATGCGCTGGGACGACGACGGATGGCCGGTCCTGGGGAACGACGGGGCGCCCGTCGCCGAGCACCGGCGGCCCGCCCTCCCGCCGCAGCCGCCGGCCGCGCCCGCCACCGACGACGACTTCCCCGGCGGACGGTACGGCCGCCAGTGGCAGTGGACCGCCAACCCGGGGGACGGCTGGGCCACCCAGCACTCCGGCGACGGGCTGCACCTGGCCTGCGTCCGCTCCGCCGACGCGCACGACCTGCGCAAACTGGCCCATGTGCTCACGCAGCGGCTGCCCGGCATGCCCTGCGCGGTGGAGGTGGAGCTGCGGCTGGAGAGCGAGGAGCCGGGCGCCCGGGCCGGGCTGGCGGTCCTCGGCGACGCCTACCGCTGGATCGGGCTCCAGCGCGGCGCGGACGGGTCGGTGCACCTGGTGCACCGGTTCGCGGAGGCGGTCGCCGACCGGGAGCGGGACGCCGCCCACGCCTGCCCCGCGCCCGCGGGCCGGGCCCGGCTGCGCGTCGAGATCGGCGCGGGGGCACGCTGCCGCTTCTCCTACGACATCGGCGAGGGGATGCGCGAGGCCGGGCAGGTCTTCGCCGCCACCCCCTGGCGGTGGGTCGGCGCCCTGCTGGGCCTGTTCGCCCTGGCACCCGCCGGCGAGGGACACGCCGGCGAGGGACACGCCGGCACGGCCACCTTCACGCAGTTCCGCGTCCGAGCCCTGTGACACCCCGCTCATCCGCCTCGTCCGCCTCATCCGCGAGCCCGTTGGAGCCGCCATGACCCATCCGACCAGCAAGCGCCCGCCCGCGGCGGGACGAACCCTGGCAGCCGTGCTCGGTCTGGTCACCGCACTGGCCCTCGGTACGGCCGGTCAGGCCCAGGCCGCCCCGCCCGCCGCGCCCGCCGCAAAGACCGGCCGGTCCGCCACGGCCGCCGAGGCCGGGCGGGGCGACCCGGGCGGCCGGTGGTCCGACGTCCCGCACGGCTTCGCCTCGCTCGCCGGGGGCACCACCGGCGGCGCGGGCGGCAAGGTCGTCACCGTCACCGACCAGGCGGGGCTGGCGAAGTACGCGGCGGCCGAGGAGCCGTACGTCATCCGGGTGCGGGGCTCGATCGCCGCCGAGCCGTTCGGCGCGGAGATCGAGGTCGCCTCGGACAAGACGATCGTCGGCGTGGGGGACACCGCCGAGCTCGTCCACGGCGAGCTGCACCTCGGCCCCGGCACCCACAACGTGATCATCCGGAACCTGACGATCCGCGACTCCGCCGTCGTGGGCAACTGGGACTGCAAGGACACCGACTTCGACGGCATCCAGATGGACACCGTCCACCACGTGTGGGTCGACCACAACCGCTTCTCGAACATCTGCGACGGACAGCTCGACATCCGCAAGGACAGCGAGTACGTGACCGTCTCCTACAACCGGTTCGAGAACAACAACAAGACCTTCGGCATCGGCTGGACGAGCAACGTCAGGACGCAGATCACCGTCGACCACAACTGGTTCGCCGGCACCAAGCAGCGCAACCCCTCCGTGGACAACGCCGCCTACGCGCACCTGTACAACAACTACCTGACCGCCCAGGCGGACCCGGACGACCCGGTGTGGACGTACGGGAACTGGTCGCGCGGCAGGACGAAGATGGTCATCGAGAACAGCTACTACCGGGACGTCCAGCACCCCTACCAGGCCGACGCGACCGCGGAGCTGGTGGAGCGCGGGTCGATCCTCAGGAACACCACCGGGCGGCACGACGAGTGGGGCGAGGCGTTCGACCCGCACGCCTTCTACGCCTACCGGCCGGACCCGGCGGCGGCCGTCCCGGCGCTGGTCAAGCGGTTCTCCGGGCCGCAGAAGCGGGTCGGCGACGCGGTGACGCTGCGGGTGCCGGGGGACTACCCGACCGTGCAGGCGGCCGTGGACGCCGTGCCCGCCGGCAACGACGGCCGGGTGGTCGTCGCCGTCGCCCCGGGGACGTACCGCGAGAAGGTGTACATCCCGGCGACCAAGCCGAACATCTCGCTGCAGGGGACTGGACAGAAGCGGTCCGACACCGTCATCGTCCATGACACGCCCGCCGCGTACGGCGGCTCCAACGGGAGCGCCACCGTGCGCATCGCCGCGAGCGACGTCAGCGCGCGCAACCTCACCTTCGCCAACGACTTCGACGAGGCCGCGCACGAGCTGAACGGCGAGCAGGCGCTGGCGGTGAAGACGACCGGCGACCGGATCGTCTTCGAGAACACCGCCTTCCTGGGCAACCAGGACACCCTGATGACCGACAGCCCGAAGCCGACCACCGTCAGCCGGGTCTACATCCGCGACTCCTCCATCGAGGGAGACGTCGACTTCCTCTACGGACGGGCCACCACCGTCGTCGAGGGCAGCGTCATCAAGGCGCTGAGCCGGGGCTCGGCCATCAACAACGGCTACATCACCGCCCCCTCCACCTGGAAGGGCAACCCGTACGGCTTTTTGATCACCCGGTCGCGGATCGTGAGCGACGCGCCCGCCGGGACCTTCCACCTCGGGCGCCCCTGGCACCCGGGCGGCGACCCGGACGCGGTCGGCCAGGTGCTGATCCGGGACACCTGGCTGCCGGCCGCGGTCAAGTCCGCGCCGTGGACCGACATGAGCGGCTTCTCGTGGAAGGACGCCCGCTTCGCCGAGTACCGCAACAGCGGACCGGGCGCGGCCGTCACCGCCGACCGGCCGCAGCTCACCCCGGAGCAGGCACGCGAGCACACCGTCGCCGCGTACCTGAAGGGCACGGACGGCTGGGCGCCGCACACCCGCCGCTGACCCCCCCACGCACCCGCACATCGACGTTGGATCCAGAAGAAGAGAGCCGACCAATGAAGATCAGCATTCGCACCAGCAGCACAGGCAGGCGCCGGTTCCCGGCCGCCGTCGCCCTGGGGGCCGTGCTCGCGCTGACCGCCACCGCCTGCGGTGACGACGGCAGCGGGGCGGGCGGCGACAAGGGCGCCGAGGGCAGCGGCACGGGCAAGATCGTCTTCTGGGACAACAACGGCGGTGTCCGCACCGAGATCTGGAAGGAGATCATCGCCGACTTCGAGAAGGCCAACCCGGACATCGACGTCCAGTACGTCGGCATCGCCTCCACCGAGTACCAGTCCAAGGTGGACACCGCCATCCAGGGCGGCGGCCTGCCGGACGTCGGCGGTGTCGGCGCCGCGATGCTCGCCGGGTTCGCCGCGCAGGACGCGCTGGAGCCGCTGGACTTCCGGGTCACCGGGTCGTCCCTGAACGGCAAGCTCAACGAGGACATGCTGGAGTCGATGAAGGCGGCCGGCGGCGGCGACGGCAAGCTGTACTCGGTGCCGACCTCGGCCAACAACGGCGTGCTCTACTACCGCACCGACCTGTTCGAGAAGGCCGGGCTGGACGCGCCGACCACCTGGGACAACTTCTTCCAGGCCGCGCAGAAGCTCACCGACAAGGGCAAGAACCAGTTCGGCTACACCATCCGCGGCGGCGCCGGCTCCATCGCCCAGGCCCTGGACGCGATGTACGGGCAGTCCGGCATCACCTCGTTCTGGGACGCCAACGAAGAGAAGACCACGGTCAACGACCCGAGGAACGTGGAGGCGCTGGAGAAGTACGCCGGCCTCTACAAGACGGTCACCCCGGCCGCCGACCTGAACAACGACTTCACCAAGATGGTCGCGCAGTGGGACTCCGGCACCATCGGCATGCTGAACCACAACCTCGGGTCCTACCAGGACCATGTGAAGGCGTTCGGCACCGGCAAGTTCCGGGGCATCCCGCAGCCGACCGGCCCCGGCGGCAAGCGGGTCCAGGTCTCCAACCCGGTCGACGGCCTCGGCCTGTTCAAGAGCTCCAAGAACAAGGAGGCGGCCTGGAAGTTCATCGAGTTCGCCGTCAGCCACGAGGAGAACTCCAAGTTCAACGAGTCGGCGGGGCAGGTGCCGGCCAACACCGAGGCGGCCAAGGACGCGTGGATCTCCAAGGCCGAGCCCACCAAGCTGGCGGCCGAGGCGCTGTCGGACGGGTCCACGACCATCGTCCAGCTCCCGTACTACCTGCCGGACTGGAACTCCATCTCCAAGGCCGAGAACGAGCCGAACTTCCAGAAGGTGCTGCTCGGGAAGATGAGCGCGAAGAAGTTCCTGGACCAGATGGCCGATCAGCTCAACGAGGCGCAGGCCGAGTGGAAGCAGCAGCGGGGCTGAGCGCCCGCCGGTTCCCGCCGGGGACGGCCCGCGCCCGCCGCGGGCGCGGGCCGTCCCCAGCCGGGCGCGCCCGCGCGGCGCGGCCGGCCTCGCGCCCGAGAGGGGTTCTCCATCCGCTTCCCGAAAGGCACACCGTGTCCCTGACCCGCCGGCAGATCACGTCCGCCGCCCTGGCCGCCGCCCCGCTGGCCCTCGCGTCCCCCGGCACCGCCCGGGCCGCCTCGGTGTTGGCCGGCACCTGCCCCGCCGACTCGTTGAACTTGGAG
>NZ_WYCT01000388.1 GCF_011008945.1 Streptomyces harenosi | reverse complement strand
TCCCCGTCCCCCTCACCGCCCGCCCCACGCCCCGGGCGGTACGCGAGCGAAGGAGTTCGCGATGAGCGACATGATCACCGCGGATCTGGTCGACCTCGACCTGTCCGCCGACACCAAGGAAGCCGCGGCACGCGCCCTCGCCGAGCGGATGGCGGCCCTGGGCCGGGTGACCGACCTGGAGGGCTTCCTCTCCGACGTGGCCGCCCGCGAGGCGCAGATGCCCACCGGCCTGGACGGCGGCATCGGCATCCCGCACTGCCGCAGCGCGCACGTCACCGAGCCGACCCTCGCCTTCGGGCGCAGCGCCCACGGCATCGACTTCGGCGCGGCGGACGGCCCCGCCGACCTGATCTTCCTGATCGCCGCGCCGGCGGGCGCCGACGACGCCCACCTGACCATCCTCTCCGCCCTCGCCCGGCAGTTGATGAACGCCGAGTTCACCGGGGCGCTCCGATCGGTGACGGACGCGGAGACCGCGGCGGCGCTGATCCGCGGGGAGGAGACCGGAACGGCCCGGCGGCCCGCCGGGGAGGAGCCGGGAACAGCCCGGCGGTCCGCCGGGGAGGAGACCGGAACGGCCCGGCGGTCCGCCGGGGCGGGCACCGAGGACACCGTGGCGGCGGCGGGAGCGGCCTCTTCCACCGCCGCCACGGCCCCCGGGGACACGGCCACCACCACCCCGGCCGCCGACGGCACCGGCACCGGGAGCGCCTCCGTAGGGGACGGCGACCGCCCGTTCCGTATCGTCGCCGTCACCTCCTGCCCTACCGGCATCGCCCACACCTACATGGCCGCCGAGGCGCTGGAGAACGCGGGCCGGGAGGCAGGCGTCGAGGTCGTCGTCGAGACCCAGGGCTCGGCCGGCTTCACCCGGCTGGACCCGGCCCTCGTCGAGGCCGCGGACGGCGTGATCCTCGCCCACGACGTGCCCGTGCGCGACAAGGACCGCTTCGCCGGGAAGCCGACCGTCGACACCGGTGTGAAGGCCGCCGTCAACCGGCCCGGTGAGCTGATCGCCGAGGTCCGCGCCAAGGCCGCCCGCGGGGAGACCGCCCCCGCGACCCCGGCCGCGACCCCCGTCGAGCGCGCCGGCGAGCCCGGCGAGGGATACGGCACCCGGCTGCGCACCTGGCTGATGAGCGGCGTCAGCTACATGGTCCCGTTCGTCGCCGCGGGCGGTCTGCTGATCGCCCTCGGCTTCGCGATCGGCGGCTACGACATCGACAAGGCCCCGTCCGTGACGGAGCACTTCGCCTGGGCGCAGGCGGACAGCTGGGCCGCGCTGCTGTTCCAGATCGGCGGGGTGGCGTTCGGTTTCCTCGTCCCCGTGCTGGCCGGTTACATCGCCTACGGCATGGCCGACCGCCCCGGCCTGGTCCCCGGCTTCGTCGGCGGCTCCGTCTCGCTCACCGTCAACGCCGGCTTCCTCGGCGGCCTGGCCGCCGGCCTGATCGCCGGCGGCGTGGTGCTGGCGATCCAGCGGGTGCGCATCCCCGCGGCCCTGCGCGGCATCATGCCGGTCGTGGTGATCCCGCTGATCTCCTCGGCGATCGTCGGCTTCCTGATGTACGTCGTGATCGGCAAACCCATCGCCTCCGCGCAGAAGGCGATGACCGACTGGCTCAGCGGCCTGTCCGGCGCCAACGCCGTCCTGCTCGGCGCCCTGCTCGGCCTGATGATGTGCTTCGACCTCGGCGGGCCGGTCAACAAGGTCGCCTACACCTTCGCCACCGCCGGCATCGCGGTCGCCGACCCCAGCGACTCCGCCATGAAGATCATGGCCGCGGCGATGGCGGCCGGCATGGTCCCGCCGCTGGCGATGGCCCTGGCGACGACCGTGCGCGGCAGGCTGTTCAACGCCGCCGAACGGGAGAACGGCAAGGCCGCCTGGGTGCTCGGCGCCTCCTTCATCTCGGAGGGCGCGATCCCGTTCGCGGCGGCCGACCCGCTGCGGGTGATCCCGGCGTCCATGGCGGGCGGCGCGCTCACCGGCGCCCTGTCGATGGCCTTCGGCGCCACCCTGCGCGCCCCGCACGGCGGCATCTTCGTGGTCCCGTTGATCGGCAACCCGCTGCTGTACCTGGTCGCCATCGCCGCGGGCGTCTGTGTCACCGCGGCCGGGGTCGTCCTCCTCAAGGGCCTGCGCACGCCGGCGTCCGGAGCGGGGCTCCCGGGCCCGGGCACCGGCGAGGACGCGGACGCGGCGGCCGGCGCGGGGAAGGCCCAGCAGCCCGTGGCGGCGTGAGGGACGAGCGCTCCGCCGCCGCGCGCCGGGACCCGAGCGCGCGGCGGCGGACCACCACCGCGACAGCACCGCCACCGCGCCCGCACTGCCAGCGCGCCCCCACCGCCCCGCCACCATGACCGCGGCCGAACGGCCACCGCCCGCACCGCGGCGAACCTGACTACCGGCCCTGACTACCGGCCCTGGCGACCGGCACCCGCCACGGTGGCGGCCGACGACCGACGACCGACGACCGACGACCGACGGCCGGTGACCGGCCCCGGCGGTCGGCGACCGGCACCCGCCACGGCGGTGGCCGGTGGCCCCGTGACCCCGGCACGGCCGGGTCAGGACAGTTGCGCCGCCCGCCGCTCCATCGCCTCGCGGGCCGCCTCCTCGCTGACGTACACCTCGCACATGTGGCGTCCGTCGGGCGTCGCCGTGTGCTCGACCTCCCAGAGGGAGATCTCCTGGCCGTCGCGCAGCAGGAACGCGTGCTCGTACAGCGAGAAGGACAGCCCGGGCCGGCCCGTCCGGCCGGGACGGCCGAACGCCTGGGTGATCTCGTGCGCGGACGCCTGCGCGAGCAGGGCGGCCGTGTCCGCGCCCGGCCGGTCGGGGTTCTCCGCGCGGCGCAGCAGCCGGCGCGCGTGGTCCGCCGAGTCGTCCGGCGTGTAGACGTGCCGCGGGGCGGGGACCGGCGACAACTGCACCAGCACCGGCAGCTCGAAGTCCGGTGTCTCCGGCGGCAGCGGCAGCCGCGCGGTGGCGGCGCGCAGCTCCTCCTCGTCGATGTACACCTCGGCCTGCGGCTCACTGCCCTGGGCGGTGTTGTGGACGAGCTCCCAGAGGGTGAGCGCCGAGCCGTCGGCGAGCAGCCAGGTGTGCCGGTACGTCTCCCGGTGCAGCCCCGCGCTGTGGTGCGCGGAGTGCAGCGAACCGTCGTACGCCAGGGCGCAGTCCAGCCGCCGTATCGTCTCGTCGGGCAGCTCGAACGAGTTCAGGGCACGGCCCAGAAGCCGCGCGAGATGCTCCTCCGGAGACTCGGGCGACTCGGATGGTTCGTACGCTGCGGTCTCGTACGGAACGCTCAAGGTCTCTCCCGGCGTTGCTGCATGTCACCTAGTGGGTGCATACCGTAGCCCCTCGGTAGGACATCGTGTCCGGGAACCGAGAAAACGTACGCATGTCACAACGCGCGGGCCGCGCGAAAAGTTTCCGCGCGGCCCTGCGATCCGTCAAAAAGCCCTCGTCAGACGGCACTTCCGGCGATCCACTCGCTCCACGCCATGTTCCAGCCGTTGAGCCCGTTGTCCGGCGCGACCGTCTCGTCGGGGGAGTTCTTGACGATCACCACGTCCCCCAGGAGTGAGTTGTCGTAGAACCACTTGCCCGGAGTGTCTCCCTGTGCCCCCTGCACATCGCGCAGCCCGACGCAGCCGTGGCTGGTGCCCTGCCGGCCGAAGGGCGGATTGCCGGGGCTGTACCAGTAGTTGCCGTGGATGAAGGTGCCGGACCGGGTCAGCCGCATCGCGTGCGGCACGTCCGGGATGTCGTACTCCCCGCCGAAGCCCACCGTCGAGCCGTCCATGTGCGTCTCCAGGGACTTCTCGGAGATCACCATCTGCCCGTTGTAGGTGGGGGTCCGCGCGCTGCCCGCGGAGATCGGGATCGTCCGGACCGTCCTGCCGTCGCGCACCACCGTCATGGTCTGCGTCGCGGCGTCGACGGTGGAGACCTGCGCGCGGCCCACGGTGAAGGTGACCGTCTTGCGCTGCACCCCGTAGACGCCGTTCGCGCCCTCGACACCGTCCAGGTCGATCTTCATCGTGACCTTGGAGCCGGCCTTCCAGTACTCCTGCGGCCGGAAGTCCAGCCGCTGCGCACCGAACCAGTGCCCGACCACCTTCTGCCCGGTGCTGGAGGTGACCGTGATGTGCGACTGGACCGCCTTCCGGTCGCTGATCGCCTTGTCGAACGTGAACGACACCGGCATCCCCACGCCGACCGTCGTGCCGCCGTCCGGCGTGTAGGTGCCGATGAAGCTGTTCTCCGGCGTGACCGTGGTGAAGACCGCGTCGGCCGCGGCCCGCCGCCCGTCGGCGTCCTTCGCGACCGCGGCTATCTCGTACTTCGTCCCGCGCTCGAGCTGTTCCTTCGGCTTCCAGCTACGGCCGTCGGCGGCCAGCACCCCCGGCACGGTCTCCCCGGTCCCCGCCACCGTCATCCGCACCCCGGTGAGCCTGCCGTCGCTGACCCGCACGCCGGTGGAGTTGATCGACGCGCCCGTCGACCCGTCCTTCGCCGAGATGGCGATCCTCGCGGCGGAGGCCCCGGCGGAGCCCTTGCCGTCCTTGCCGTCCTTGTCGTTGTTGTCGGCCTGGGCGTCGCCGCCGCAGCCGGTGAGGGCGAGGGCGCCGACCATCAGGGCGGCACAGGCCCCCAGTGCGCGCCGCGCCACGGTGTCCGGCGTTTTCACGGGCTTCTCCCTGTTCGCATACGAGTGTTCCGCTTCGTGTGTGGGAGAAGAGGGACCGGTGGACGCCGCGGTTCCCTCGGGCCGCCCCGGCCGCCGTCACGTGACAGAACCGGGACAATCGGCCGCCCCGGCGGGGCACTTGCCGCCCCTCACCCGCCCGTGCCGTACAGCTCCCGGTACGACGGCCAGGTCCCGCCGGGGCCGTCCGCCGGTTCCGCGGCCCGCACCGCCCGCACGATGGCCCGCGTCACCAGATCCGCGCCGGCCGCGAGGATCTCGTTCAGCGCGAGCGGCTGACCCGGGTCCAGCGGGCGCTCGCCGGTCGCCAGGGCGAAGACCGTGTCCCCGTCGTTGAGCAGGTGCACCGGCCGCACGGCGCGCGCGATGCCGTCGTGGGCGGTGCCGGCCAGCTTCTGCGCCTGTGCCTTGGACAGGTCCGCGTCGGTGGCGACCACGGCGAGCGTGGTGTTGAGCGGCGGCGGCGCGTTCCGCTCCGCCGCCTCGGCCAGACGCCGCCGCGCCGCCTCCCGGACCTCCGCCTCCGGCCGGCGCACCCACCGGCCCTCGAACAGCTCCCCGTACAGCACCCCCGTCTCCGGATCGAGCGCCGATCCCGCCGCGTTGGCCACCACCAGCGCCGCCACCGTGACTCCCGACCCCAGCACCGTGCTCGCGGTGCCGATCCCGCCCTTGAGCAGCCCGACCACGGCACCGGTGCCCGCGCCCACGCAGCCCTGCGCCACTGGTGCGCCCGGCGCACCGGCTGCGGCCGCCTCCACCGCGGCGCGCCCGGTCGCCGCGTCCGGCCTGGCCCTGAAGTCACCACCGCGTCCCAGGTCGAAGACGCAGGCCGCGGGCACCACCGGGACCACGTGGGCCGGGTCCGGACCGACGCGCACCCCGCGCCCCCGCTCCTCCAGCCAGGCCATCACCCCGGTCGCCGCGTCCAGCCCGTAGGCGCTGCCCCCGGTCAGCACCACGGCGTCCACCGTCCGCACGACGTTGCGCGGGTCCAGGGCGTCGGTCTCCTTGGTGCCGGGCCCGCCACCGCGCACGTCCACGGCGGCGACCGCACCGCCCGGGGGCGCGAGCACCACCGTCGTGCCCGTCAGCCACCCGTCGCCGCTACGTGTCGCGTGGCCCACCCGCACCCCGGCCACGTCGGTCAATGCGTCTGCTGTCATGCCGTCAGTGTGGCCCACCGCCGGCACCCGGCAGGCGGGCCGCGGACGTCTCCCCGGCCGCCCCCGCTCCCGCACTTCGGGGGCCGCCGGCGACCGCCGGGGGAGAGCGCCCGGGGCGCCGTACCCTGGAGGCATGAGCACCGCCCCCGAGCCCGAGCCGCGCACCCCGAAGCCCGCGCTGGTCTTCGACGATCCCCTGGACCAGCAGTCCTCGGACGACACCGACCGCGGGTGGGGGGAGCGGACCGAGTCGGACAGCGCGGCCGATCTGAAGCGCTTCCTCGACGAGAAGCCGCCGCACCACCTGTGATCCCCGCGGGCCGCCGCCCCCCGCGCCGGGCCCGGATCTCCCC
>NZ_WYCT01000387.1 GCF_011008945.1 Streptomyces harenosi | reverse complement strand
AGAGGTGTATAAGAGACAGGCGCGGGTCGGCGGCCCGAAGGGTGCGGGTGTCGCGGGTGCGCGGCCCGGAGGGTGCGGGTGTCGCGGGTGCGCGGCCCGGAGCGCGGGTGCGCGGGTCGGCGGCCCGGAGGGCGCGGGTGTCGCGGGTGCGCGGCCCGGAGCGCGGGTGCGCGGCCCGGAGGGTGCGGGTGTCGCGGGTCGGCGACCCGGAGGGTGCGGGTGTCGCGGGTGGGCGACCCGGAGCGCGGGTGCGCGGCCCGGAGGGTGCGGGTGTCGCGGGTCGGCGACCCGGAGGGTGCGGGTGTCGCGGGTGGGCGACCCGGAGGGTGCGGGTGTCGCGGGTCGGCGGCCCGAAGGGTGCGGGTGTCGCGGGTGCGCGGGCCAGTGGTCCGGACGGTGCGGGCGGACGGCCCGGAGGGTGCGGGCGGACGGTCCCGAAGGGCGCGTGTCGGCGGCTCGGGAGACGCGAGACGGTGGCCCGGAAGACGCTGGCAGGCGGCCGGAAGACGCGGGAGACGGCCGCGGGCTGCGGGCGGCCTGGCGGGGGCTCCTGACCGTGGCCGGGACCCCGGGGCGGGGCCACGGGGCGAAACCGTGGCCGGGACCGCAAGTGGGGCCGCGGGCCGCGACCGCAAGGCGGGACTGTGGGCCGCGACCGCAAGGCGGGACCGCGGGGCGGGGCTTGGGGCCGTGGCCCAGGACCGCGGAGCGGGTCCCGGGCGGGCGTGGCGGCCCAGGGCCCCGCGCGAACCGGGCGGGGGCAGTCAGGGCCGGCCACCGCGCCCCCAGGGGACGCAGGCGTCTCACCGGGGTACGGGGCCTCGGCGCGCGGCCGACGTGCGTGGTCGGGCGGGACGCCCCGGGGCCCGGTGCGACCGTCGCGGCCGGTCGCCGGCGCGCGATGCCGGGCCGCCGGGACACCGGGGCCCCGCCTCGACGGGCCGGGGCCTCAGGGGCCGATGGGCAGGCGGCGCTTGTGGTCGGTGAGGCGGTAGCGGCTGACGATCTTCTCGAAGACCTGCTCGTCCACCGGCTTGCCCTCGAGGAAGTCGTCGATGTCGTCGTAGCCGACCCCGAGCGCCTCCTCGTCGGCCTTGCCCGGGTCCAGGGACTCCAGGTCCGCCGTCGGGGTCTTCCACACCAGCTCGGCGGGTGCCCCCAGCGCCTCCGCGACGGCACGCACCCGCCGCTTGGTCAGGCCGGCCAGCGGCACCAAATCGGCGGCGCCGTCGCCGAACTTGGTGAAGAAGCCGGAGACCGCCTCGGCCGCGTGGTCGGTGCCGACGACCAGTCCGTCGCGCGCGCCGGCCACCGCGTACTGGACGATCATGCGCTGCCGGGCCTTGATATTGCCGTGGACGAAGTCCTCGTGGCCGGCGTCGCGGAAGCTCACCCCGCCGGCCCGGACGGCCTCCAGGGCGGCGTCGCTCGCGGGCTTGATGTCCACGGTCAGTACCTCGTCGGCCCGGATGAAGGAGAGCGCGAGCTGGGCGTCGTGCTCGTCGGCCTGGACCCCGTAGGGCAGCCGTATCGCGTAGAACCGCGCCTCGTGCCCGGCGGCCCGGGCCCGCTCGACGGCGAGCTGGCACAGCCGGCCGGCCGCGGTGGAGTCGACGCCGCCGCTGATGCCGAGCACCAGGCAGCGCAGACCGGTGGAGGTGAGCCGTTCGGCGAGGAAGGCCACCCGGCGCTCGATCTCCCGCTCCGCCTCGAAGGTCTCGGCGACCTCGAGCTCCCGGGCTATCTCCTGCTGCAGGGCGATGGACGCCGGTTCGCTCACGTCTGCTCCTTGTTCCCGTCCGCGATGAGTCTGTGCCGCCCAGCGTACCCAGCCGGGCCGCCACGATTCCGGGGCGGACCGGCGGACCGTCACCGGTCCGCGAGGTACTGCGCCTCCCCGTTCCCCAGCGACCAGTCGGCCGGGGTGTTCTCGGTGAGGCTGACGAAGACGTTGCGCGGCTCGGTCCCCGCGTAGGCGCGGGCGAGTTCGGCGATGCGCCGGTACAGCGCCCGTTTGCGCTCCGGGGGGCGGCCCGCGCGCAGGGTGATCGCCACGTAGACGATCTGCTCGTCGCGGTGGACGCCGGGGTAGTCGCCGGCGCGGAGCGTGCCGGTGGTGCCGTCGTGGGAGGTCAGGACCTGGAAGAGGTCGCCGGGCGGGATGCCCAGCGTCTCCACCAGGGCCTCGTGGACGGCGCGGCCGAGGGCGTCGAGGCGGTCGGGACCGGCGCCGAGGGCGTCAATGCGGACGAAGGGCACGGCGGGAGCTCCTTCCGGGTGGCGGGCGGGCGCGCCTCCCACGGCGGGAGGCGCGCCCGCGCCTACTGTACATACTAGTAGTTACAGTCATCGGTGGGCCCCGTGCGGCGCACCCCTGGCCGGCTCCCGTCCGCGGGACCGATGATTTCCGGGCCTCCCGCCGGTCCATCCCCCCGAACCGATCGGCACCGGCACCGGCAGCAAGCGAGGAAACGAGTCCCATGCGCATCGTGATCAGTGAGTTCATCAGCCTGGACGGGGTCGTGCAGGCCCCCGGCGGCCCCCAGGAGGACACCGACGGAGGGTTCGCGCACGGCGGCTGGTCGCACGCGTTCTTCGACCCGGAGGTGGTCGGCGGTGCCTTCGACGCGGCGGTGGCGGAGGCGGACGCGCTGCTGTTCGGGCGGCGGACCTGGCAGGCGATGGCGGGGGCCTGGCCCGGGCGCGCCGGGGACCCCTTCGCGGACCGGATGAACGCCCTCCCGAAGTACGTCGTCTCGCGCACGCTCGGCGAGGACGACCTGACGTGGAACAACACCACGCTCGTCCCCGGCGGCGAGCCGGTCGCCCGCCTGCGCGAGCTGCGCGCCTGCGAGGGCCGCGGGCTGCTGGTCATGGGCAGCCCGACGCTGGCCCGCACGCTGCTGAGCGAGGGCCTGGTCGACGAACTGCGGCTGATCGTGATGCCGGTGCTCCTCGGCGGCGGAAAGACCCTCTTCCCGGACGACGGTGCGCTGCGGGCGTTCGAGCTGGTCTCCACGGAGCGGGCGGCCACGGGCGCGCAGGTGTGCGTCTACCGGACCGCCGCCCCCGGGTCCTGACCCGGCGCCCCGGCATCCCCGGGCCGTCCGTGCCGCCCGTGCCGCCGCCCCTCGGGCGTGGAGCCGGCGGGACGGGCGGCCGTGCCGCCGCGTGACACACGAGTGAGTGCCGGGTGAGCGGGTACTGTCCGTCGACATGAAGCTGGCGTTCTCCACCCTCGGCGTCCCCGGCCTGCCCCTCCCCGATGTACTGCGGCTCGCGACCGCCCACGGCTATCACGGCGTCGAACTGCGCACCCACCCCGAGGAGCCGGTGCACCCCGGCCTCACCCCCGCCGAACGGGCCGACGTGGCCGCCGCGTTCGAGGCGGCGGGCGTCGAGATCCTGGGCCTGGCGGGCTACACCCGCGTCGCGGCCCCCGGCGACGACGGCCCCGTCCTCGCGGAGATCCGCGCCCTGCTGGACCTGGCCCGCGACCTGGGCGCCCCGTACGTGCGGGTCTTCCCCGGCGGCGAGGACGGCCAGAGCCCCGAGGAGGCCGACGCGACGGCCGCCCGGCGGCTGGGCACGGCCGCCGAGCACGCCGCCGACCGTGGCGTGCGCGTCCTGCTGGAGACCCACGACTCGCACCGCACCGGCGCCGCCGCGATGCGGGTCCTCGGCCTGGTCGGCCACCGCCACGTGGGGGCGTTGTGGGACGTGATGCACACCTGGCTCGGCGGCGAGCAGCCCGCGGAGACCTTCGCCGCCCTCTCCCCGCACCTGGGCTACATCCAGGTCAAGGACATCGCCTCCGCCGGTGACACCACCCCGCTGCCGCTGGGCACCGGCGTCCTGCCGCTGACCGAGTGCGTGGAGGTCCTCTCCCGGCACGGCTGGGACGGCTGGCTGTGCTGGGAGTACGAGAAGCGGTGGCACGAGGCCGCCGCGCCCCTTCCCGGCCTGCTGGACGCGGGGCGGGACCATCTGGCGCGCCTCCTCAACGAGTCGGCCTGAGACGGCCGGGCCCCCGCCGCCCGACGGCACGGGACCCGGCCACCCCGGCCCGCCCCGGCGGCACGGCACCAGGCCGCCCCACCCGCCGAGGAGGCGGCCGGGTCGCGCCGCCCCGGCGGCTCCCGCCGCCCCGGCGCGTCCTCCGGGGCGGGACCCGTCCCGCGCGCACGTCACCGGAGGTACTCCTCGGCCGCCGCGGGAACCGGCCGTACGGCTCGCGCGGCCGCCTGGGCGCCCGCCGGCTCGCGGTGCGTCCCGCGGTCCGGCCCGGGGTCCGCACCGCCGGGCGCCAAGCGGTCCGCGCGGCCCCGGCCCGGCCGCCCCGGCGGCACCGACGTCAGTGCCACGCCGCCCACCAGCAGCGCCGCCGCACACCAGCGCAGCGGGCTCACCGACTCGCCGAGGAACACGGCGGCCGACGACACCCCGAAGACGGGGACCAGCAGGGAGAAGGGCGCCACCGTGGACGCCGGGTGACGGCGCAGCAGCCAGCCCCAGGCGCCGAAGCCGAAGACGGTCGCCACCCAGGCGACGAAGACGACCGTGCCGGCGCCCGCCCAGTCCAGGCCGCGCAGCGCGGCGAGATCGCGGGAGGGGCCCTCGGTCAGCAGGGACAGGCCGAGCAGGGGCAGCACGGGGACGGTGCTCACCCAGACCATGAAGTTCAGGGCGTCGGGCGGGGCGGCCTTGCGGGTCAGGACGTTGGACACGCCCCAGCAGGCGGCCGCCGCGACCACCAGCGCGAAGGCGCCGAGCGGGCCGGAGGCGCCCTCGTCGACGGCCGCGACGCCGATGCCGGCGAGGGCGATCAGCATGCCGGTCACGCGCAGGCCGGTCGGGCGTTCGCCCAGCGCGGCCCAGGCGATGGCCGCGGTGAACACCGCCTGGACCTGGAGCACCAGGGAGGACAGCCCGGCGGGCATGCCCGCGTCCATCCCGACGAAGACCAGCCCGAACTTGGCCACCCCGAGCGCCAGTCCGACCGCCACGATCCACTTCCAGGCCACCTTGGGGCGTCCGACGAAGAAGACGGCGGGAAGTGCCGCCACCAGGAAGCGCAGCGCGGAGAAGAGCAGCGGCGGGAAGTGCCCGAGGCCGACCTCGATGACGGTGAAGTTGACGCCCCAGACGGCGGCGACGAGGACGGCGAGGGCGAGGTGTGACGGTCGCATGCGTCGAGGATCACCTCCCCGACCATGAAGGACCAGCGATGATTCCTGCATGGTTGGATGAAGCACCGCTGAAGAGTGGGCGGCTGCGCCGAGGGAGAGGGACCCCATGCTGGATCTTCAGCGCCTGCGCGCGCTGCACGCCGTGTCCGTGCACGGCTCCGTCGGGGCCGCCGCGGCGGCGCTGGGCTTCACGCCCTCGGCGGTGTCCCAGCAGATCGCCAAGCTGGAACGGGAGACCAGGACCGTCCTGCTGGAGCGGGAGGGCCGCGGCGTCCGCCTCACCGACGAGGCACGTCACCTGGCCGAGACCGCCCGGGAACTGCTCGGCATCGTGGAGCGGGCGGAGACCCTGCTGGAGGAGCGGCGCGGGGTCCCCGCGGGGCGGCTGGACATCGCCGCGTTCGCGTCGGCGGCGCGCGGTCTGCTGCCGTCCGTCCTGGCCGATCTGGCGCGCCGTCACCCCGCGCTGGACGCCCGGCTCACGGAGGTCGACCCGCATCTGTCCGTCGATCTGGTCGCCAAGGGCGCCGTCGACCTCGTCGTCGCCCACGACTGGGACATCGCGCCGCTGCCCGCCCCGGCCGGGGTGGAGCAGGCGGTCATCGGGGACGACCTGTGCGACCTGCTGGTGCCCAAGGGCCATCCCTTCGCCGGCCGGGAGGGCGTGCGGCGCGCCGAGCTGGGCGGGCAGCGGTGGATCTGCCAGCCGCCCGGCCGGGTCTGCCACGACTGGCTGGTGCGCACCCTGCGCACCGCCGGGCACGAGCCGGACATCGTCCACACGGCCGACGAGAACCCGACCCTGGTCGCCCTGGTCGCGGCCGGGCTCGGCATCGCCCTCATCCCCCGTCTGGGGCGCGGTCCGCTGCCCGCCGGGGTGGTGGAGGTGCCGCTCGACCCGATGCCCGTACGGCGGCTGTACGCGCTGTGGCGCGCGGGGGCCGCCCGGCGCCCGGCGATCGCCGAGACCGTGCGCACCCTGCGGGCCCACTGGCCCCGCGTGTCGGCCCACGCGCCCCACCTGTCTCATATAAACCTCTGACGC
>NZ_WYCT01000386.1 GCF_011008945.1 Streptomyces harenosi | reverse complement strand
TATAAGAGACAGGGGCGGGGGTGCCCCCCGGGCCGGCCGCGCGGGCGATGGCCTCCCGGTAGTGGGCCACCGTCCCCTCGGCGGCCCGGGCCCAGGTGAAGTGGCGCAGCACCCGCTCGCGTCCGGCGGCGCCGAGCCGGGCCCGCAGCTCCGGATCGCCGAGCAGCCGGCCCAGCGCGGCGGCCAGCGCGCCGGCGTCGCCGGGCGGCACGGCCAGGCAGGTCTCGCCGTCGCCCCCGGCGACCTCGGGGATCGCCCCGCCGGTCGTGGCCACCAGCGGCGTGCCGGTCGCCATGGCCTCCGCGGCCGGCAGCGAGAACCCCTCGTACAGCGACGGCACGCAGGCGACCTCGGCCGACCGCACCAGGTCCACCAGTTCCGCGTCGGAGATGCCCTTGACGAACTCGACGGCGCCCGCGAGCCCGTACCGCTCGATCGCCTGGGCGACGGGCCCCTCCGTGGGCCGCTTGCCGACAACGACGAGGTGGGCGTGCGGGTGCTCGGTGCGCACCTTGGCCAGCGCCTCGACGAGGAAGACCAGGCCCTTGAGCGGCACGTCCGCGCTGGAGGTGGTCACGATCCGGCCCGGCACCTGCGGCACCGAGGGGTCGGGGGAGAACAGGTCGGTGTCGGCGCCGATGTGCACGACGTGAACGCGGTCCTGACGCACGCCCAGATGGTCGACGATCTCCTGGCGGGAGCTGCCGGAGACGGTGAGCACGGACGGCAGGCGGCGCGCGACCCGCTTCTGCATGCGGGTGAAGGCGTACCAGCGGCGCACCGAGTAGCGGCGCTGCCAGGTCTCGGCCGCGTCCAGTTCGAGCCGCCGGTCGACGGTGATGGGGTGGTGGACCGTGGTGACCAGCGGGGCGCCCAGGTCGCCCAGCAGGCCGTAGCCGAGGGTCTGGTTGTCGTGGACGACGTCGAAGTCGCCGCGGCGGGCGCGCAGATGGCGGCGGGCGCGCAGGGAGAAGGTCAGCGGCTCGGGGAAGCCGCCGGTCCACATGGTGGCGACCTCCAGCGCGTCGATCCAGTCGCGGTACTCGTCGCGCCCGGGGGTGCGGAAGGGGTCCGGCTGGCGGTAGAGGTCGAGGCTGGGCAGCTCGGTCAGGCGCAGGCTGCCGGGGTGGTCGTCGTCCTCGTCGAGGACGGGGTAGGGCTGGGCGCCGATCACCTCCACCTGGTGGCCGAGGCGGGCCAGTTCACGCGAGAGGTGGCGGACGTAGACGCCCTGGCCGCCGCAGAACGGGTTTCCCTTGTAGGTGAGGAGCGCGATACGCAGCGGTCGCGAGCCGATCGGGGCACCTCCCTGCCCGGGCGCGGCCGAGGGGCCCGGGGACGCGAGGTGAGGACGGGGACCCGTCCGACTGGCCTCCGCGGTCACTCCGGCCCCCTTCTGGCTGCGCTGTCCCGCGACAGTACGCCGGGACGTCGATCTGGAACAAGTTGCGGACTTGATCGTCAGAGGCTCTGAATCTACCGGCAGGTAAGGGGCGCTGTGCCCCGTGGATCAGGTGATTCGCGCCACGGCGGACGGGGCGCGGGGGGCGGCCGGCGCGGCCGGGGTGACCAGGGCGGACGCGGGGGCGGACGCCGGCGCGCGAGCCGCCGCCCCCGCCCTCACCGAGCGCGGGTGGCGCGGCACCGTCCCCTCCCGCGGCCGGGCGCCCGGCCGGCCGCCCGGGGCGGCTTCGCGGCGGCGCGGACGCGGGAGGCCGCGCGGGACGCGCGGGCGGCGCTCGGTACGCGCGCGACGGGACGGCCGGACCGGCGGACACGGGAAGACTCGGGGCCGGCGGGCGCGAGGAGGCTGAGGGTCCGCAGGCCGGAGAAGGCCCGGACCGGCGGGCGCGAGAAGACTCGGAGCCGGCGGGCACGAGGAGGCTGAGGGCCCGCAGGCCGGAGAAGGCCCGGACCGGCGGGCACGAGAAGACCTACGAGACGGGTTCCCTTCGCCGGTATTGCCCGGATCAGGTATTGGGGGTCGCCGTCCGGTCTCGCGACCTTCCGGCCTCTCAGCCCGACCGTCGACGTCGGCACCAGCGGAAGCCGAGGCTTCTCGCCAGAGTCGGCTACTCCGGTTGGACTCCCTCACTCGCCTCGTAGGCTGCTTCCAGGATAATCCTTTCTTCTCCCAACGGAACCCCCGAAAGCGGGGAATTCGGGAAAAAGACACGGCGGCGCGGGCGGGCCGTCACGGCCCCGCACCGGTGCGTCGGGCGGCCCCGGGCGCTCCCGCCCGGCCGGGTAAAGTAGCCAGGTCGTCATCACACCCGTACGGGGGGAAGCCGGTGCAATTCCGGCGCTGACCCGCAGCCGTGAGCCGCCCGGGGCGGTGAGCCGGATCGCCCCGGGCGGGACCGTGACCGGCTCACGTGCCCGGCGCCCGCCGGTGCACGGGCACCGTCGAGGTATACGGAGCCGAGCCGCCCGGGGGTGCCCCGTGCTGCCCGGCCCGCACAGGGAGAGGCACCGCCGATCATGAACGTCCGCCGCCGCAGCGCAGCGGCCCTGGCCGCCATAGCCGTGCTCGGCTCCGCAGCGCCCGCGGTCGCCGCCGGTCCGTCGCCGTCCCCGTCGCCGTCCGCGTCGGCCCCGGCCGGGCTGTACGGCACCGCCGACCCGACGTACGACGGCGTCTGGCGCCAGTCCCTCGCCCTGCTCGCGCTGGACACGGCCGGCGTCCGGCCCCCGCAGCCGGCCGTCGAGTGGCTGACCGGGCAGCAGTGCGCCGACGGGGCCTTCGCCCCCTTCCGCGCCGATCCCGCCAAGCCGTGCGACGCCAAGACCACGGTCGACACCAACAGCACGGCCGCCGCCGTCCAGGCGCTCGCCGCGCTCGGCGGGCACGACGCCGCCACCGGCAAGGCCGTCGCCTGGCTGAAGTCCGTGCAGAACGAGGACGGCGGCTGGGGCTACGCGCCGGGCGGCCCCAGCGACACCAACTCCACCTCCGTCGTCGTCGGCGCCCTGGCCGCCGCCGGCGAGAAGCCGGAGAAGACCGCCCGGGGCGGCAAGACCCCCTACGACGCCCTGCTCTCCTTCGCCCTGCCCTGCGACGGCGACGGCGAGGGAGCCTTCGCCTTCCAGCCGGACGAGAAGGGCGAGCTGGCCGCCAACGCCGACGCCACCGCCGCCGGTGTGCTCGGCGCGCTCGGCAAGGGCCTGGCCGCCGGGCCCGGCGAGGCGGCGGACGCCGACTGCGCCGGTTCCGGCGAGCCCACCCGGGAGCAGGCCGCCGCCCACGGCGCCGCCTACCTCGCCCGGGCCGTCGCCGGGACCGGTCACCTCACCTCCGCGCTGCCCGGCGCCGCCGACCAGCCCGACTACGGCAACACCGCCGACGCCGTCGTGGCGCTCGCCGCGCAGGGCGGCGCCGAGCGGGCCGCGAAGCCGCTGCGCTGGCTGGAGGAGAACGCCGCGGCCTGGGCGCAGCGCAGCGGCCCGGCCGCCTGGGCCCAGCTCGTCCTCGCCGCGCACGCCACCGGCACCGACCCGCGGGACTTCGGCGGCACCGACCTGGTCGCCCGGTTGCAGGCGACCGGCCCCGGCGTGCCGACGGCGAGCGTCACGGTCACCGCGACGGCCGCGGGCGACGAGGACCAGGACGAGAAGAAGGAGAAGGACGAGAACGGCGGCATCGGCCTCTGGTGGTTCGTCGGCGCCTGCCTGGTCGCCGGTGTCGGCATCGGCTTCCTGATCAGCGGCCGCAACCGGAAGCGGCAGCCGTGATCCGCCGCGCCGCCCTCCTGGGCCTGGCCGCGCTCCTGCTGTTCGCGGGTGCCGGCCCGGCCCAGGCCGCCGGTTACCGCTACTGGTCCTTCTGGGAGCGCGACGGCGGCCAGTGGACCTACGCCACCCAGGGCCCCTCCACCGCCCGCCCCGACGACGGCGACGTCCAGGGGTTCCGGTTCGCGGTGAGCGAGGACTCCGGGGACGCGGCCCAGCCGCGCGGCACCGCCGGCTTCGCGTCGGTCTGCGGCGCGACGCCCGCCCGCGAGGGCAGCAAGCGGGTGGCGCTCGTCCTCGACTTCGGCACGGCGGCCGACGCCCCCTCCGGCGAGGCCCCGCCCGCCCCGCGGACCGCCTGCGCCCGCGTCTCGCCGGACGCGACGACGGCGGACGCCCTGGCGGCCGTCGCCGGGCCGCTGCGCTACGACTCCAACGCCCTGCTGTGCGCCATCGCCGGCTACCCGGAGACGGGGTGCGGCGAGCAGGTCGCGGACGGCGGGAAGCGGACGTCCGCCGCCACCGGGGCCCCCGCCGGGGAGCGGGCGGAGGACGAGGGCGGTCCGTCGGCCGGGGTCCTCGCCGGTGCCGGGCTGGTGGTGCTGCTGGGCGGGGCGGCGGTGTGGCAGGCGCGGCGGCGCGGGAATGCGTGACGGCGCCGTGCACCCGGGGGCCTGGTGGCTGTGGGCGCTCGGCCTCGGGGTCGCCGCCACCCGCACCACCAACCCCCTGCTCCTCGCCCTGCTCGTCGCGGTCTCCGCGTACGTCGTGACGGCCCGCCGCCCGCACGCCCCCTGGTCGCGCTCCTACGACGCCTTCGTCAAGCTGGCCCTGGCCGTCATCGCCATCCGGCTGGTCTTCACTATCGTCTTCGGCTCCGGCGTCCCCGGCACGCGCGTGCTCCTCACCCTGCCCGACGTCCCGCTGCCGGGCTGGGCGCAGGGCATCCGGCTGGGCGGCGCGGTCACCGCCGAGGGCCTCGCCTACGGGCTGTACCAGGCCATGAAGCTGGCCGCCCTGCTCGTCTGCGTCGGCGCCGCCAACGCCCTCGCCAATCCCTCCCGGCTGCTCAAGGCCGTGCCCGGTGCCCTCTACGAGACCGGCGTCGCCGTCGTCGTCGCCCTCACCTTCGCCCCGCACCTCATCGCCGACGTGCGCCGTCTGCGCGCCGCGCGGCGGCTGCGGGGCCGCCCCGACAAGGGGGTGCGCGGCCTGCTCCAGGTGGGGCTGCCGGTCCTGGAAGGCGCCCTGGAGCGCTCGGTCGCCCTGGCCGCCGCGATGGACGCCCGCGGGTACGGCCGCACCGCGCTGGTCCCCGCCGCCGTGCGCCGCACCACCGCCGCCCTCACCCTGGGCGGGCTGCTCGGCGTCTGCGCGGGAACGTACGGGATGCTGACCGCCGAGGGCGGCACCTACGGGATGCCCGTGCTGCTCGCCGGGCTCGCCGCCGCCCTGGCGGGCCTGCGGCTCGGGGGCCGCCGCTCGCTGCGCACCCGCTACCGTCCCGACCGCTGGAACGCCCGCTCCGCCCTGGTCGCCGTCTCCGGTGCCGCCGCCGCGGCCCTGCTGGCCCTGGCCGGGGCGCGCGACCCGGCCGCGCTGAACCCGAGCGTGGTCCCCTTCTCCCCGCCGGGCCTGCCCCTGTGGCCGGCGGCGGCCGTCCTGCTCGGGCTGCTGCCCGCCCTCGTCACCCCCGCCCCCGGGCGGCCCGCACCGCCCGAGGAGGCCCCGTGATCCGCTTCGAGGACGTCCACGTGACCTACGACGGGGCGGGCGGACCGACCGTGCGGGGCGTGGACCTCACCGTCCCCGAGGGCGAACTCGTCCTCCTCGCCGGGCCCTCCGGGGTCGGCAAGTCGACCGTGCTCGGCGCGGTCAGCGGCCTGGTGCCGCACTTCACCGGCGGCACCCTGCGCGGCCGGGTCACCGTCGCCGGCCGCGACACCCGCACCCACAAGCCGCGCGATCTGGCCGACGTCGTCGGCACGGTGGGCCAGGACCCGCTGGCCCACTTCGTCACCGACACCGTCGAGGAGGAGCTCGCCTACGGGATGGAGTCGCTGGGCCTGCCCCCGCAGGTGATGCGCCGCCGGGTGGAGGAGACCCTCGACCTGCTCGGCCTGGCGGATCTGCGCGACCGCCCGATCGCCACGCTCTCCGGGGGGCAGCGGCAGCGGGTGGCGATCGGCTCGGTGCTCACCCCGCACCCCGCGGTGCTGGTGCTGGACGAGCCCACCTCCGCCCTCGATCCGGCCGCCGCGGAGGAGGTCCTCGCGGTCCTCCAGCGTCTGGTCCACGACCTCGGCACCACCGTCTTCATGGCCGAGCACCGCCTGGAGCGCGTCATCCACTACGCCGACCAGGTCGTCCTCCTGCCGGAGCCGGGCGCGGCCCCGGTCGTCGGCACCCCGGCCGAGGTGATGGCCGTCTCGCCGGTCTGCCCGCCGGTGGTGGAGCTGGGCCGGCTGGCGGGCTGGTCGCCGCTGCCCCTGACGGTGCGGGACGCCCGGCGCCGGGCGGCGCCGCTGCGGGACCGGCTCGCCGGGCGGACCCCGCCGCCGGGCACCCCGCCGGTGGCCGCCGCGCCCGCCGCCCGGCCGGCCCCGGC
>NZ_WYCT01000385.1 GCF_011008945.1 Streptomyces harenosi | reverse complement strand
CCCAGGGGGAATCCGGGGGGCGGAACCCGGGGGCCGGAATCCGGGAGGCCGTATCCCGAGAGACCCACACCCGGACGCGCCGCGGCCCCCAGAGGGACGTACCGGACACCTCCGCCCCGGCCACGCCCCGGTCAAGCCCCGGCCACGCCCCGGTCAGGCCCCGGTCACGCCTCGGTCACGCCTCGGTCACGCCTCGGTCAGCTCCACCTGGATCTCGACCTCCACCGGCGCGTCCAGCGGCAGCACCGCCACGCCGACCGCGCTGCGGGCGTGGACGCCCTTGTCACCGAGGACCTCGCCGAGAAGCTCGCTGGCGCCGTTCAGGACGCCGGGCTGGCCGGTGAAGTCGGAGGCCGAGGCCACGAAGCCGACGACCTTCACCACGCGCGCGACGCGGTCGAGGTCACCGGCGACGGACTTCACGGCGGCCAGGGCGTTCAGCGCGCAGGTGCGCGCCAGCTCCTTGGCCTCCTCCGGGGTGACCTCCGCGCCCACCTTGCCGGTCACCGGAAGCTTGCCGTCCACCATGGGCAGCTGGCCGGCGGTGTAGACGTACGGGCCGGACCGCACGGCCGGCTGGTACGCGGCGAGCGGCGGCACGACCTGCGGCAGCGACAGGCCGAGTTCGGCCAGTTTCGCCTCGACCGCGCTCACGCCTGCTTCTCCCGCTTCAGGTAGGCCACGAGCTGCTCGGGGTTGTTCGGCCCGGGCACGACCTGGACGAGCTCCCAGCCGTCCTCGCCCCAGGTGTCCAGAATCTGCTTCGTGGCGTGGACGAGCAGAGGCACGGTTGCGTATTCCCACTTGGTCATGCGGCCGACTCTAGCCGCTGCCGCAGGCGGGCCGGGTGGCCGACCGGGGCCCCCGTTGTCCACAGCCTCCCGCCCGGACCGCGCCGGGACTGGTTACGCTCGAAGACGTGAGCAGGCTCCAGGTCGTCAGCGGCAAGGGCGGTACCGGCAAGACCACGGTGGCCGCGGCCCTCGCGCTGGCCCTCGCCACCGAGGGGAAGCGCGCGCTTCTCGTCGAGGTCGAGGGCCGCCAGGGCATCGCGCAGCTCTTCGAGACCGAAGCGCTGCCCTACGAGGAGCGGAAGATCGCCGTCGCTCCGGGGGGCGGGGAGGTGTACGCCCTCGCCATCGATCCCGAACTGGCCCTTCTGGACTACCTCCAGATGTTCTACAAACTCGGCAGCGCCGGGCGGGCCCTGAAGAAGCTCGGCGCGATCGACTTCGCCACCACCATCGCGCCGGGCCTGCGGGACGTCCTGCTGACCGGCAAGGCGTGCGAGGCGGTGCGGCGCAAGGAGAGGTCCGGCCGGTTCACCTACGACTACGTCGTGATGGACGCGCCGCCGACCGGCCGCATCACCCGTTTCCTCAACGTCAACGACGAGGTGGCCGGGCTGGCGAAGATAGGCCCGATACACAATCAGGCGCAGGCCGTGATGCGCGTGCTCAAGTCGCGTGAGACGGCGGTGCACCTGGTGACGCTGCTGGAGGAGATGCCGGTCCAGGAGACCGCGGACGGCATCGCCGAGCTGCGCGGCGCCCGGCTTCCGGTGGGGCGGATCATGGTGAACATGGTGCGGCCCGAGGTGCTGGACGCCGCCGGCCTGGCACGCGTACGGGCCACACCGCGCACGGCGCTGGCCAGGTCGCTGTCGGCGGCCGGGCTCGGCGGGGCGCGGCGCGGCGGGCACGCCGAGCGGCTGGTGGACCCGCTGCTGGCCCAGGCGGAGGAGTACGCGGAGCGGTACGCGCTGGAGCGGGAGCAGCGGGCCGTCCTCGGGGAGCTGGGCCTGCCGCTGCACGAACTGCCGCTGCTCGCCGAGGGCATGGACCTGGCGGGGCTGTACGAACTGGCCACCGAGCTGCGGAAGCAGGGGATCGCATGAGTCCGGACCCGGCCACGACACGAGCCCAGTCGTCCCGGTCCCAGTCCCGGTCGAGGACCGGGTCCGGGGGCGAGGAGCGGCCCCGGGGGGAGGCGCGGGAGGGCGGCCGTCCGCTCTCCCCGGCGCGAGTGCTGGAGCTCGATCCGCTGCTGGAGGACCCCGAGACCCGCATCGTGGTGTGCTGCGGCTCGGGCGGTGTCGGCAAGACGACCACGGCGGCGGCGCTCGGGCTGCGCGCGGCCGAGCGGGGCCGCAAGGTGGTCGTCCTCACCATCGACCCGGCCCGGCGGCTCGCCCAGTCCATGGGCATCGATTCGCTGGACAACACCCCGCGCCGGGTGAAGGGCATCGACGACTCCGCGGGCGGCGAGCTGCACGCGATGATGCTCGACATGAAGCGCACCTTCGACGAGATCGTCGAGGCGCACGCGGACCCCGAGCGGGCCGCCGCGATTCTGAACAACCCCTTCTACCAGTCGCTCTCCGCGGGGTTCGCCGGCACCCAGGAGTACATGGCGATGGAGAAGCTGGGCCAGCTCCGGGCGCGCGACGAGTGGGACCTCATCGTCGTCGACACACCGCCGTCCCGTTCCGCGCTGGACTTCCTGGACGCGCCCAAGCGGCTGGGGTCCTTCCTGGACGGGCGGCTGATCCGGCTGCTGACGGCCCCGGCGAAGCTGGGCGGACGCGCCGGGATGAAGTTCCTCAACGTCGGCATGTCGATGATGACCGGCACGCTCGGCAAGCTGCTCGGCGGCCAGCTCCTGAAGGACGTACAGACGTTCGTGGCCGCGATGGACACCACCTTCGGCGGGTTCCGCACGCGCGCCGACGCGACGTACCGGCTGCTCCAGGCGCCCGGCACGGCGTTCCTGGTGGTCGCGGCCCCGGAGCGGGACGCGTTGCGCGAGGCCGCGTACTTCGTGGAACGGCTGGCGGCCGAGGAGATGCCGCTCGCCGGCCTGGTGCTCAACCGGGTCCACGGCAGCGGTGCCGTGCGGCTGTCCGCGGAGCGGGCCCTGGCCGCCGCGGAAAATCTTGAAGAGACCCGCATTGTCGATCAGGACGGCGGGAAAGCTGATTTTCGTAACTCTCCCGAAAGGTACGGCACTTCAGACTCTCCCGGTCAGGACCTTTCCGCCTCGGACGCTCCCGGCGACGGCTCCCCCACGGCCGCGCGGGCCACCGGGCCCTCCGGGACCCCCAAGGCGGACACAGCCGCGGACACGGACACGGGCACGGACACGGACACACATGCGGAAGCGGACGCAGGCACCGAGGCGGGTGCGGAGGCCTCCGTGGACCGGCTCGCCGCCGGTCTGCTGAGGCTGCACGCGGACCGTATGCAGGTACTCGCCCGTGAGCAGCGCACGCGGGACCGTTTCACCGCGCTCCATCCGGAGGTGGCCGTGACCGAGGTGGCCGCGCTCCCCGGTGACGTGCACGACCTCGCGGGACTGCGGGACATCGGGGACCGCCTCGCCACGGGGCGGCGGGAGCTGCCCGAAACGCGGGAGTGAGGCGGGCCCGGCCGGGCCTCAGCTCACGGCCGCGTAGCTCCCGCAGACGTCCTCGTCGAGGGGCATGACCCGGGCCCCTCGCTCGTACTCCGTCCGCGCGGTCTCCAGCAGTCGGCGCCAGGAGGTGACGGTGGGCCGCCTGCGCAGCAGTGCGCGGCGCTCCCGCTCCGTCATGCCTCCCCAGACGCCGAACTCGACGCGGTTGTCCAGCGCGTCGGCCAGGCATTCGGTGCGTACCGGGCATCCGGTGCACACCGCCTTGGCCCTGTTCTGCGCTGCTCCCTGAACGAACAGTTCATCCGGATCGGTAGTGCGGCAGGCAGCCTGCGCACTCCAGTCGGTTACCCAGCCCATACCGGCGCCGTCCTCTCCCGAATCGAGGCTCCCCCACGGCGGCAGCGGCATATTCACCGCCGCCAGTTGAGGACGTTACGGAAGGTGGGGACAGCGCAACACCCCCTCAGGGCCCAATCTTGGATGGCCCGAACGGACTATGGGTAAGCGGCAGATCACCCGCGGGAGTGACCTGGCGACATGCGCGACGATCCCGGCATCCGGGTTATATCCATAACGCCACAACGGTCACCGAATGACACATGAGGCGGATTCGGGCGCGGGCCCCTCACGCGGCAGCGTCCGCGCCGGTGCACCCGGGCGCACCCCGGCGCGTCCCGCCCCGAGTCGTGCTCCAGCAAGAATCAAGCGAGCCCGGAACGTTTCGGTACCGGCGTACGTGTTGATACATGACCTGACTGCTGTGACAGTTGAGAGCAGCTTAGGCCAAGGCATATACGCGTGTCCGGCGAATAAGAACGTAGGCTGCTCGCATGCCAAAGAAGCGCTCGGGCGGTGGTCTGTCACCGACACAGCAGGCCGCCAGGTTCCTCGGTGTCAGCGTGCTCTCGGGAGCGGTGCTGGCCGGCATCGCGCTGCCCGCGGTGGGCGTGCTGGGGCTGGCCGCCAAAGGGTCGGTCGAGAGCTTCGACGAGCTCCCGGCCACCATGAAGACCCCGCCGCTGAGCCAGCGCACCACGATCCTCGACGCCGACGGCGGCCACATCGCCACGGTCTACTCCCGCGACCGCACGGTGGTCCAGCTCAAGGACATCTCGCCGTACATGCAGAAGGCGATCGTCGCGATCGAGGACTCGCGCTTCTACCAGCACGGCGCGATCGACCTGAAGGGCGTGCTGCGCGCGCTGAACAAGAACGCGCAGAGCGGCGGCGTCGCCGAGGGCGCTTCCACCCTCACCCAGCAGTACGTGAAGAACGTCTTCGTCGAGGAGGCCGGCGACGACCCGACCAAGGTCGCCCAGGCCACCCAGCAGACCCTCGGCCGCAAGATCCGCGAGCTGAAGTACGCGATCCAGGTCGAGGAGGAGCTCGGCAAGAAGCGGATCCTCGAGAACTACCTGAACATCACCTTCTTCGGCCAGCAGGCGTACGGCGTCGAGGCCGCCGCCCAGCGGTACTTCTCCAAGTCCGCCAAGGAGCTGAACCTCCAGGAGTCGGCCCTGCTCGCCGGCATCGTCCAGTCGCCCACCCGCTACAACCCGGTGAACGACGAGGCGGAGGCCACCAAGCGGCGCAACGTCGTGCTCCAGCGCATGGCCGAGGTCGGCGACATCACGCAGGCGGAGGCCGATGCGGCCAAGAAGACCCCGCTCGGCCTGAAGGTCAGCCGTCCCGCCAACGGCTGCATCACGGCGGCGAAGGACGCGGGCTTCTTCTGCAAGTACGTGGAGAAGGTCTTCCTCAGCGACCCGGTCTTCGGCAAGACCCGCGAGGAGCGCGCCAAGCTCTGGAACCAGGGCGGCCTGACGATCCGTACGACGCTGGACCCGCAGGCGCAGGGGGCGGTCCAGGACTCGCTGAGGAACCACGTCAACCAGTCGGACGAGGTCGCCGCGGCGGCCACGCTGGTCGAGCCCGGCACCGGCAAGATCGTCGCGATGGGCCAGTCGAAGCCGCTCGGCTACGGCAAGAACGAGACCGAGTACAACTACTCCGTCGACGCGGCCATGGGCGGCTCCAACTTCGGCTTCCCGACCGGTTCGACGTTCAAGCCGTTCGTGGCGGCGGCCGCCCTGGAGCAGGGCCGCCCGCCGACGCAGCAGTACTCGGCGCCGTTCGAGATGAAGTACCCGAGCCCGGTGCAGACCTGCAGCGGCAAGCCCTGGGTCAACACCCACGGCGAGACGGTCGAGAACGAGGACGAGTCGGAGGTCGGCCCGTACCGGATGAAGGAGGCGATGGCCAAGTCGGTCAACACCTACTTCGTCCAGCTCGTCTCCGACATCGGGCTGTGCCCGGTGGTCAACCTCACCGACAAGCTGCACGTCCGCCAGGGCAACGGCGACAAGGTCCCGCAGACCCCGTCCTCGCTGTCCCTCGGCTCGATCGGCCTGTCCCCGCTGACCATGGCCAGCGCCTACGCCGCCTTCGCCTCCCGCGGCATGTACTGCACGCCGGTCGCCATCGAGTCGATCACCCAGAAGATCGGCAACGAGCGGCGCTCGCTCCAGGTGCCCAAGTCCACCTGCTCGCGGGCCATGTCGGAGCGGACCGCCGACAGCATCAACACCCTCCTGCGCGGCGTGGTCGACTCCGGCACCGGCAAGCAGGCCGGCCTCAGCGACCGCGAGAGCGCCGGCAAGACGGGTACGACGGACGAGCGCAGGAACGCCTGGTTCGCCGGCTACACCCCGAACATGTCGGGCGCCGTGTGGGTGGGCAGCGCCACCCAGCAGGTGGAGATGAAGAACATCACCATCGGCGGCGTCTACCACCCGCTGGTCTACGGCGGCGAGGTCCCGGGCCCGATCTGGAAGGACGCCATGGCCGGCGCCCTGGCCGGCAAGGAAGCCCCGTCCTTCAACCTCGTCGACATCCCGGACGACACCACACGCGAGCGGAAGGACAAGGAAGACGGCGACGACGACGCCGGCCGTGGGCGCGGCGGCGGTGGCGGGGGC
>NZ_WYCT01000384.1 GCF_011008945.1 Streptomyces harenosi | reverse complement strand
ACGGCCGCAGACCCCGCCCTCGCCCCCGAAGGGCGCCACCTGCACTACGTCCTGGCCCCCTGTCCCAACACCGACATCGGGCCCGGCCCCGAGGCGTGGCACGCCCTCGCCCCCCGCTACCGCGACCGTCTCCTCGCCACGCTCGACCGCCGGGGCCTGTCCGGCATCGCCGCCGCCATCGAGGAGGAGTGCCTGGTGACACCCGCCGACTGGACCGCGCACGGCCACGCCGCGGGAACGCCGTTCTCGGTGGCCCACACCTTCACCCAGACCGGTCCCTTCCGCCCCCGCAATCTGGTGCGCGGCCTGCGCAACGCGGTCCTCGCCGGCTGCGGCACCACACCGGGCGTCGGCATCCCCACCGTCCTGATCTCCGGCAAGCTCGCCGCCGCCCGCGTCACCGGGCCCCCGTCCCGCCCGCGCCGCTCCGTGGAGGCCGCACTCCGATGACCCAGCGCGAACTCGACGCCGCCGGCATCACCGACCCCGCGCTGCGCGCCGCCTACGCCCGGTGCCGCCGGCTCAACGCCCGCCACGGACGCACCTACTTCCTCGCCACCCGGCTGCTGCCCGCCGGACGCCGGCCGGCCGTGCACGCGCTGTACGGCTTCGCCCGCTTCGCGGACGACATCGTCGACGACCTCGGAGCCACGGCCGGCCGGGCCGAGCGCGCCGCGGCCCTGGCCCGGCTGGAGGAGCGGCTGCGGCAGGCGCTGACGGGCGCGGCGCCCGCGACCGAGCCCGTGGTGCGGGCCGTGGCCGACACCGCCGCCCGTTACGCCATCGAACCCGCCCACTTCACCGACTTCATGGCGTCGATGCGCAGCGACCTGACGGTCACCTCGTACGCGACCTACGACGACCTGCGCGCCTACATGCACGGCTCCGCCGCCGTGATCGGCCTGCAGATGCTGCCCGTGCTCGGCACCGTCACCCCGCGCGCCGAGGCGGCGCCGCACGCCGCGGCCCTGGGGATCGCCTTCCAGCTCACCAACTTCCTGCGGGACGTCGGCGAGGACCTGGACCGCGGCCGTGTCTACCTCCCGGCGGACCTGCTGGCCGCGCACGGCGTCGACCGGGACCTGCTGCGCTGGAGCCGCCGCACCGGCGCCCACGATCCGCGGATCACCGCCGCCCTGAAGGCCGCCGAGCACCTGACCCGGGAGGTCTACCGCGAGGCCGCGCCCGGCCTGGCCATGCTGGACCCGGTGGCGCGGCCGTGCATCCGCGCCGCGTTCGTCCTGTACCGGAACATCCTCGACGCCATCGCCGAGGACGGGTACGCGGTGCTGCACCGGCGCGCGGTGGTGCCCGCCCGCCGCCGCGCCGCCGTGGCGGCGGTCGGACTGGCCCGGGTCCTGGCCGCCCGGCTGCGGGCCGGGCACGCCCCGCCCCCCGCCGGCGTCCCGGCGGACGGGCCGGTGCCCCGCCCGGACGAGGCGCCGCATGCGCCCGACGAGGCGAAGGAGACCGCCGGATGAGCGCCGGGAGGAAGTCCGGCCCCGGACCGCGCGCGGGCCTCTCCCCGCTGCGGCTGCGCCGGCGGCCCGTCCCCTGGGAGCGGCAGGAGCCGACCTGGCGGCAGGCACGGCCCGCCGTCATCACCGGTGCCCTGAAACGGGCGCTGGCCCGTTCCTCGGGCAACTGGTACGTCGTCGGCGCCACCACCGGCGTACGGCCGGACCGCCCGCTGGGCCGGACCGTCGCGGGCGTGGAAGTGGTGGTCTGGCGGGACGCGCGCGGACGCCTGGTGGGCGGGCCGGGCGCCTGTCCCCACCTCGGAGCCCCGCTGGCCGGCAGTCCGGTGCGCTGCGGGACCCTCGTCTGCCACTGGCACGGACTGGCCCTGGACGGGACCGCGTCCGCCGGCTGGGAGCCCCTGCCGGTCCACGACGACGGCGTGCTCGTATGGGTGCGGCTGGACGCCGCCGGCCGGGAACGGCCCACCCCCGCGCCGGTACTGGCCCCCCGGCCCCCGCTGCCGGCCGCGCTCACCTCCGTCTGGGAGGGCGTGGGCCGGTGCGAACCGGAGGACGTGGTCGCCAACCGTCTCGACCCGTGGCACGGCGCGTGGTTCCACCCGCACTCCTTCGCCGACCTCACCGTGGTGCGGGAGCCCGGGGGCGGCGAGCCGGGCTCCGGCGACGCGGACGACCGGTTCGTCGTCGACGTGTCCTTCCGGCTCACCCGCCGGCTCGTCGTCCCCGTGCGCGCGGAGTTCACCGCGCCGGAACCCCGCACCGTGGTCATGCGCATCACCGACGGGGAGGGCACGGGGTCCGTCGTCGAGACCCACGCCACGCCCCTGGACCCGGACGGCCGCGGCACGCCCCGCACGGCCGTCGTCGAAGCGGTGCTCGCCACCTCCGCCCGCCCCGGCTTCGCTCTCGCCCGCCGGCTGGCCCCGGCCCTGCGCCCCCTGATGCGCACCGCCGCCGCCCGGCTCTGGCGGGACGACCTCGCCTACGCCGAACGGCGCCGGCACCTGCGCGAGCTCGGCCGGCACCCCGGCTGACCACCGCCCCGGCACCCGGCCGCGCGGCGGCACCGCGCCCCCGGTTGCCGCGGCGCGGAACCGCCACCAGACTCGCACGAGGACGGCGGCGTCGTTCACGCGCCGCACGCACGCTGCGCGAGGAGGTCCCGAGATGGCCGGGAAGAGCGGCAAGGAAGGCAGCGGGGGCAAGAACCGCGGCGGCGGGAAGAGCGGCGGGAAGGACAGGGCCAGGGGCGGGACGCCGGGCGGCGGCGAGCGGTACGCCGAAGGCGACGAGGTCGCCTGGAACAGCCACGGCAGCAGCACCGAGGGCACGGTCGAGCGCGAGATCACCCGGCGCACCGAGGCGGCCGGCCGCACGGTGGACGCCGCTCCCGACGCACCGCAGTACGAGGTGCGCAGCGACAAGTCCGGCAAGCGGGCGGTCCACAAACCGTCCGCCCTGCGCAAGAAGTGACCCGGTCGCGTACGGACGACGGTCATGCAGACGTTCCTGCCCCACCCCGGTTTCCGGGACTCCGCGCTCGTCCTGGACCGCCGGCGGCTCGGCAAACAGCGGGTCGAGGCGCTCCAGGTCCTGCGCGGGCTGATCGTGCCGGGCTACGGCTGGCGCCGGCACCCCGCGGTGCGGATGTGGGTTGGATACGAGGAGGCGCTGGTCCGGTACGGCCTGGAGGTCTGCCGGGTCTGGCGGGAACGCGGTCACCAGGACAGCTGCGCCGCCTCGCTCGTCGCCGGGCTGGAGACCTGGCGTCCCGGCACTCCGGTGCGTGACCAGCCGGCGCTCGCCGAGGCCGGCGAACTGCCCCCCTGGCTGGGCGACGACGCCTTCCACCGCAGCCACCGCTCGGCGCTGGTCCGCAAGGACCCGGCCGTCTACGCCGAGCACTTCCCCGGTGTCCCCGACGACCTGCCCTACGTGTGGCCGTCCTCGGACCGCGAGCGCGGGGAGACACCGGCGGACCGGTGAGCCCGGGCCGCGCCGCGTCGCCGTGGCCGCCCGGACCGCCGCATCCGCGGCCGGGCGCGGACCCCGGCCCCGAGGGTGCCGGCAGCAAGGCCCGGCGGACCGGGCCGCCGCCGGCGCCCAAGGCCCGGTGCCCCCGTTCGGCACGGCGCGCCCGGGGTGGCAGTTTTCTCTCGCACGGCGGCAACTCTGCCACTGTCACGGGCGGTTCCCGCAGCCGATCATCGATGTCATGAACGACGCGAGGACCACCACGCGCGCGCCGTGCGCCGCCTTCGGCACCACCCGCGTCCCCGTCCCTGGCGGACGAGCCGCTCACCCACCCGTGACCGACCGAGAAGTGGAGCACCTGCCGACATGAACCGCCGTACCCTCCTGCACGCCACCACCGCGCTCGGGGCCGCGACGCTGACGGCCGGCGCCGCCACCCGGGCCGACGCGGCGGCGTCCGCGGCCCCCGGGCGCGACCGTCCGCTGCGCGTGCACGTCGTCATGTTCGACGGCGTGGAGGAACTCGACTTCACCGCCCCCTACGAGGTGTTCTCCGCCTCCGGCTACTTCGCCGAGCGGGAGGTGGAGGTCCGCTACGTCACGCTCGACGGCCCCCGTACCGTCGAGGCCGCCTACGGCACCAGGCTCCGCGTCGGCCACGGCTGGGCCCCTGGGGAAGCCGACCTCCTCGTCGTGCCCGGCGGCGGCTACGCGCGCCGCGAGGACCCCGGAGTGTGGGCCGAGATCCGGCGGGGCGCCCTGCCCCGGGCCCTGGCCGCCGCGGCC
Organism: Streptomyces harenosi; assembly: GCF_011008945.1. Taxonomy (GTDB): domain Bacteria; phylum Actinomycetota; class Actinomycetes; order Streptomycetales; family Streptomycetaceae; genus Streptomyces; species Streptomyces harenosi. Next base: position 2,033 of record NZ_WYCT01000384.1, on the reverse strand, counting down.
CGCCCGGGCCTGACCGTCAGCGCGCTGTGCACCGGCGTGATGCTGCTCTCCGCCGCCGGGCTGACCTCGGGGCGCCCCTGCACCACCCATCATCGGGCGCGGGCCGACCTGGAGCAGCAGGGCGGCGTGCTGAAGAACGCCCGCGTGGTCGACGACGGCGACCTGGTCACCGCCGGCGGGGTGACCTCGGGGCTGGACCTGGCCCTGTGGCTGGTGCGCCGGGAACTCGGCGCGGACGCCGCGGTCGGCCTGGAGGAGATGCTCGAGTACGAGGCCCGCGGCACGGTGTGGACGGCGCGCAGCGGCCGGTGAGCGACTGCGGCGGCCCGCGCCCCGGCACCCGGCCGGGACGGACCCGTCGGCGTCCGGCCGGCTGACCGCGCGGGCCGCCGGGTCCGGCGGGCCGGCGCGGTGGGCGCGGCGGCGGCTCACCCGGGCCCGCCGCCCCGGCCCGTGGCGGCGGCCCGGGCGATGTTGCGGGCCATGCCGCCGAACACCACGGCGTGGAACGGCGAGACGCTCCACCAGTACAGGTGGCCGAGCAGCCCGTGCGGGTGGAACAGGGCCCGCTGCCGGTAGCGGGTACGGCCCTCGTCGTCCGTCTCGGCGTACATCTCCAGCCAGGCCAGACCCGGCAGCCGCATCTCGGCGCGCAGCCGCAGCAGCCGGCCGCGCTCGATCTCCTCCACCCGCCAGAAGTCCAGCGAGTCCCCGACCCGCAGCCGTGCCGCGTCCCGCCGCCCGCGCCGCAGGCCCACTCCGCCGATCAGCCGGTCCAGCCGCCCCCGGACCGCCCAGGCCGAGGGGAAGGAGTACCAGCCGTGCTCGCCCCCGATGCCCTCGATCACCCGCCACAGCGCCCCGGGCGAGGCGTCCACCGTCCTGGACCGGTGGTCGGTGTAGAGGGTGCCGCCCGCCCAGTCCGGGTCGGTGGGCAGCGGGTCGCTGGGGGCGCCCGGCACGGAGGCCGACGACCAGCGGGTGGACACCCGCGCCTCCCGGACCCGCTGGAGCGCCAGCCGGACGGCCTCGTCGAAACCGATCGGGTGGCCGGGCGGATCGGGCACGTACCGCGCGATGTCGTGCTCGCGGCAGACGACCTCGTGGCGCAGCGACTCGGTCAGCGGCCGCGCGATGGCCGCGGGCACCGGTGTCACCAGCCCCACCCAGTGGCTGGACAGGCCGGGGGTGAGGACCGGGACGGGCACGATGAGCCGGCGCGGGAGTCCCGCGACCTTCGCGTAGCGGGCCATCATGTCGCGGTACGTCAGGACGTCCGGCCCGCCGATGTCGAAGGCGCGGCTGACGTGGTCCGGCATCCGCGCGCTGCCGACCAGGGCGCGCAGCACGTCGCGGACCGCCACCGGCTGGATCCGGGTGCGCACCCAGCTCGGGGTGACCATCACCGGCAGCCGCTCGGTGAGGTAGCGCAGCATCTCGAAGGAGGCCGAGCCGGAGCCGATGACGACCGCCGCCCGCAGCACCGTGGCCGGCACCCCGCAGTCCAGCAGGATGCGGCCGACCTCGGCCCGGGACCGCAGATGCGGCGAGAGCGCGGCCTGCGGCACCCCGGCGGGGGTGAGGCCCCCCAGGTAGACGACGCGCCGCACGCCCGCCTCCCGGGCACGCTCGCCGAAGATCCGGGCCGCCCGCCGGTCGGTCTCCTCGAAGCCGCGCCCCGTGCCCAGCGCGTGCACCAGGTAGTAGGCGACGTCGACGCCGCGCATGGCCGCGGCGACCGACGCGGAATCGGTGACGTCCCCGCGCACAGCCTCCACGTCACCGGCCCACGGCTGGTCCCGGAGCCGGCCGGGGGAGCGGGCCAGACAGCGCACCCGGTGCCCCTCGGCGAGCAGCTCGGGGACCAGCCGCCCGCCGATGTAACCGGTCGCACCGGTCACCAGGCAGCGCAGCCCCGCCGCGGTGTCGTCGCTCATGACCGTCCGGCCTCTCCTGCGGGGATCCGTCCGCTGATCACTACCCGGCGGACGGCGGGGCGGACGCGCCCGTACTCCTGTCTCTTATACACATCT
>NZ_WYCT01000383.1 GCF_011008945.1 Streptomyces harenosi | reverse complement strand
CCCGTCTCCCGCGCCCGCCGCGTACCGCTCGTCCGCTCCATCGGCCCGCCCCTCATCCGTCGGCCACCCCCGGACGCCCCGGTCGCGAAGCCGCATTCGAGCCCATACGCTCCCGAACGTGACGTCATCCTTGATACGGGGCCGGCCGCGCGGCGCCGCCTCCCACATATCCGTGCGGGTGGCACACGGCGTGCTGGGCAGCGCGGCCGGACTGGTGTGGCTGGTGTTGCCGGGGATGACGACACCCACCGGCGTCCCGGTTGCGCCCACCAGCGACGTTCCGGCGGTGAGCGCCGCCGCGGCGGGCGGCGCGCAGGACGACCCGTCGGCGGCGGACCTCGCCGTACCGCTCCTCGCGGTGGGCGCCGCGGCGGTGCTGGGGGGCTACGGCCGGCTGCGCCGCGCCCGCCGCGCCCGCACCCGCACCACCCCCGGTGGCGCGCCCGTCCTCCCGCTCGGGCCGCCGGTCGCCGAACTCGACGCCGGTGCCCGGGCGGCGCTGGTGGAGGCCGACGACTGCGTGCGCACCAGCGGTGAGGAGCTGGAGTTCGCCGCCGCGCCGCTCGGGAGTGCGGCGGAGCCCTTCGCGGCGGCCCTGCGGGCGGCCAGGACCGAGCTGGCGGCGGCCTTCCGGATGCGGCAGCGGTACGACGACGGCGTCCCGCAGGAGGCCACGGCCCGGCGGCACGCCCTGGCCGGGATGACCGGGCGGTGCCAGGAGGCGGGGCGGCGGCTGGACGCGGCGGCCGCCGGTCTCGCCCGGGCCCGTGCCCTGGAGCGGGACCCCGGGGAGGCGGTGCGGGGGGCCGAGGCCCGGTTCCGGGGGGTGACCGCCCGTACGGCCGCCGCGGTGGCCGCGCTCGCGGACCTCGCCCGGCGGTACCCGCCGTCCGCGACCACGCCCGTCGCCGGATACCCCGAACGGGCCAAGGACCGGCTGGTCTTCGCCACCGCCCGGCTCAACCTCGCCCGGCAAGCCGCCGACCTGGGCGACCTCCCCGGGGCGGCCCGGCAGCTACGGGCCGCGGAGGGCGCCGTGGCCCAGGCGGACGTGCTGGTGACGGCGGTCGAGCGGCTCGGCGCGGACCTGACGGCGGCGGCCGGGCTGGTGCCGGCCGCGCTGACCGGGGCGGAGGCGGAACTGGCGGCGCTGCGGACCGCCGCCGGGGCGCCGCCCGGGACGGGCCCGGCCGCCGAGGCCACCGGGGCGCGGCTGCGGCAGGCCGACGGGGTGCTGGCCGCCGTACGGGAGGACGTGACGGGCGGTCCGTACGATCCGCTGGAGGCGCTGCGCCGGATCGTCCGGGCCATGGCGGTGCTGGGTGCCGGGCGGGCGGGGGTGCTGTCCGCCGCCGCGCTGCTGTGCGCCCGCAGCGTCACCCGGGCCGCCGCCGCCTTCGTCGCCACGCACCGGGGCGCGGTGGGCGCCGAGGCCCGCACCCGGCTGGCGGAGGCGGAGCGGCTGCTGGCGGCGCGTCCGGCCGAGCCGCTGGCCGCCGAGGCGCTGGCCCGCCGGGCCCGGGAGCTGGCCGCCCAGGACGTACGGCGGTACGGCAGACCGGGCGCCACGGCGGCCGGGGAGCCGAGCTGGGCGGAAGGGGCCGTCCTCGCCGGGATCCTGCTGGGCGGGGAGCCGGACGGCGGCCCGCCCGCGGCTTTCGGCGGTCCCCGCGCCCGGGCCCGGTGGGCGCGGCCCCTGCCGCGGGCGGAGTGACACCGCGCCCGGCCGTCCCGGGCCTGCCGGCGCCCGCGTCAGAACAGGCTCAGCAGCGCCTCCGCCGGGTCCTTCAGGCCGTCGTCGTCGCCGGGCAGGGCCAGTTCGAACCAGACCGTCTTGCCGCGCGGGGTGCGGCGCGAGCCCCAGGCGGCGCTGAGCAGCCCGACGAGCTGGAGCCCCCGGCCGCCCTCGTCGGTGTCGCGGGCGCGGCGGCGGCGCGGCTGGACCAGGCCGGAGTCCCACACCTCGCACACCAGCGTCCGGTCCAGGAGCAGCCGCAGCCTGATCTCCCCCTCGCCGTACCGGAGCGCGTTGGTGACCAGCTCGCTGACGAGCAGCTCGGTGGTGTCGACCAGCGCGTCCAGGCCCCACTCCTGCAACCGGGCGCGCGCGTGCTCGCGGGCCCGGCCCACGCTGCGCGGCTCGCGCGGCAGAGTCCAGTCGCCCACCGACTCGGCGGGCAGCCCCTGGACCCGGGCCATGAGCAGGGCGATGTCGTCCTCGCCGTGGTGGGTGTCGAGGGTGTTGAGGACGTGGTCGCAGACGTCCTCCAGGGGGCGGGCGGGGTCGGTCAGTGCGCCGACGAACGCCTGGAGTCCCTCGTCCAGGGGGTGGTCACGGGATTCGACCAGGCCGTCCGTGTACAGGGCGAGCAGCGCGCCCTCGGGCAGCTCGACCTCCACCTCCTCGAAGGGCTCCCCGCCGACCCCGAGCGGCATGCCGGGCGGCACGTCGAGCATGACGGCCCGCGCGCCGGGTTCGACCAGGACGGGCGGCAGATGGCCGGCGTTGGCGAAGGTGCAGCGCCGGGTGACGGCGTCGTAGACGGCGTAGACGCAGGTGGCCAGGTAGACCTCGGACAGATCGGCCTCGCGGGGGCGGCGGGCGGCGCGGGTGGCCTGGCGGACGCCTCCGCCGAACGCCTGGGAGGGTCCCCCGGCGGCGCCCAGGCCGCGGGCGATCTCGTCCAGCTGGGCGAGCACCTCCGCCGGTTCCAGGTCGAGCTGGGCCAGGGTGCGCACGGCGGTGCGCAGTTCGCCCATGGCGACGGCGGCGCGCAGGCCGCGGCCCATGACGTCGCCGACGACCAGCGCGGTGCGGTGGCCGGGGAGCTCGATGACGTCGAACCAGTCGCCGCCGACCTCGCTGGGGCGCCCGGTGGCCGCGTTGCCGGGCAGGTAGCGGCAGGCGATGTCCAGGCCGGACGCCTCCGGGTCGCCGGGCGGCAGCAGGGACCGCTGGAGTATCAGCGCGCGTTCGTGCTCGCGCCGGTACAGGCGGGCGTTGTCGATGCACACCGCGGCCCGCGCGGCCAGCTCCACGGCCAGTTCGCGGTCGCGGTCGCCGAACGGCTCGCTGCCCTTGGTGCGGGCGAACTGCGCCAGTCCCACCACCGTGTCGTGGGCGACCATCGGGACGGCGAGCGTGGACTGCACCAGGCCGCCGTCCTCGGCGGGGACGGACCGCGGGCGGGCGGTGCGCAGGGCGTCGGCGCAGGGAGAGTTGAACGGGAAGTGATGGACGGAGCCGACCGGGACCCGCTCCCCGGTGCCGAGGAAGGGGGCGTCGGAGACCGCGCTGGCGAAGGCGACGCGGCGCAGTTCGGCGCTGCCGTCGGCGAGTCCCGGCGGGGTCTCGTCGCCGGCGAGCAGCCCCTGGTACAGGTCGACGGTGGCCAGGTCGCAGAAGCCGGGGACGACCACGTCGAGAAGTTCGCGGGCGGTGGTCTCCAGGTCCAGGGAGTTGCCGATGCGGGCGCCGGCCTCGTTGAGGAGGGCGAGGTTGCGCCGGGCGGCGGCGGCCTCGCGGGCGGCGGCGCGGCGGGCGGTGATGTCGGTGCCGAGCCAGGCGACGCCGATGGGACGGCCGGTGCCGCTGTGCACGCGGTAGAGGTTGACGGACCAGTTGCGGCGCTCCTCGGAGCCCGGGACGAACCCGGTGACGTGCATGTCCGTGACCGAGTCGCCGGTCTCCAGCACCCGCCGCAGGGTCGCGGCGACCCGCTCGGCCTCGCCGCGCGGCAGGTAGTCGTGGACGCCCTTGCCGCGGTGGTCGTCGGGCGTGCCGCCGAAGACGGAGGCGAACCGGTGGTTGGCGCGGCGGACCCGGAGATCGGTGTCGATCAGCAGGAAACCGAACGGGGACTGCCCGAATATGGCCTGCGAGGCGGCGAGGTCGGTCTCGATGCTGCGCAGGGTGCGGACGTCCACGACGATGCACACCGCCGCCTTCTCGCCGTCGGCGGTGCGCGTGGGCATGACGTAGACCTCGGCCAGTCCGCGCGTGCCGCCCTCGCCGCGGGCGTCGCCGGGCAGCCGGAAGGGCACCACGCCGGTCCACTCCCGCCCGTCGAGGATCTCCGCCATCTTGCGCTGGCCCCGCTCGCGCAGCTCGGGGTCGATGAAGACCTCGAGGGGGTCCACGCCGACGGCGCGCTCGGCCGGTATGCCGAACAGCTGTTCAGCGCGCACGCTCCACTGGTCGACGAGCCCGTCGGCGCCGATGGAGAAGGACGCGACCTTGATGTAGTCGTAGATGGAGCCGGGGGGACTGCTCTGCCACATGGCGTCCCCGGGCGGCAGCGCGCCGGGCACCGGCCCGTCCGCGGCCACCGTCCTGGCGCCGTCCGACGGGCTGCCGGACTCCGTGGCCCTCGCTGGTATCTCGCTCACGCGAACCGTCCCCTCCAGCTCACCGCGTCCGGCACCGGTCACCGGGGGCGGCTGCCCGCAGTATCCAGCACTACGGTGCCGCACAACACGGTGTTCACGATCACAGCACGGTCCCGATGCTTTTTGGACCGGACCGTGACAACACTTCCAGTCTTCTAACCAGCGGACACGACGTCGAATCACGCCTTTTCGGCTTTGGTGCCGATGCGGGAACCGGCCGCCGGGCGGGACGGGGCGCGCGGCGGCGTCAGGCGTCCGCGCGCCGCCCCGGCACGGTGAGCTCGAACCAGACCGTCTTACCCGCCTCCAGGGGCCGGGTACCCCAGCGGCGGCTGGAGGAGGCCACCAGTTGCAGACCGCGTCCGCCCTCGTCCTCGGGGTGGGCGATCCGTTCGCGGGGCATCTCGGGGAGCGAGTCGGAGACCTCCACGCGCAGCACGCCGTCCCCGGCGCGGGGCGCGACGAGGCGGAGCCCGATGGGGCCGGTGGCGTGCCGCAGGGCGTTGGTGACCAGCTCGCTGACCAGCAGGGCGGCGATGTCGTCCCTGCACTCCAGGCCCCACCTGCGCAGTTGGCCGCGGACCAGGGACCGGGCGGCCCGTACGGCACCCGGCTCCGCGGGAAAGGACCACTCGACGCAGTCGTCGCCGATGTCGGTCACGCCCATCACTTCCCCGGCCGGCAAGCCCACCGATATCCGGCTGCATTGGCTCAATAGCCCCATACCCGATATAGGGGGTCTGGTACCGCCCGAGAGGGGCCGGGAGAGGGCTCCGGAGAGGGGTCCGGGGACGGTCTGGTGCAGGCGGAGGCGGGCGGGGGCGTACAGAGGCACGGGCGGCGTACGCGCGAGGGACGGGGGTGCTCACGCCGGAGGACGAGCGGGCCGTGCTCCCCTGCCGTGCCTCAGCCGCCGGGCGCCGCTTCCCGCCCCAGATGCGCCAGCGTCCGCCGTACGGCCGGGACGTCCTGGTCGAGCCAGGGCACCTGCCAGACGTCGGCGGGGGTGAGCCAGCGCAGTTCGTCGTGGTCCTGCAACGGGGCGGGGCGGGCGGAGCCGGGCAGCAGGCGGGCCGTCCACACGTGCAGGACGTAGGGGGCCCTCAGCGGCCACTCCCCCGGGATCCGCTCACCGGCCTCGGCCTCGACGCCCAGCTCCTCGCGCAGTTCGCGCACGAGCGCCGCCTCGGGCGTCTCGCCCGCCTCGACCTTGCCGCCGGGCAGCTCCCAGCGCCCGGCCAGCTCCGCCGGCGCGCTGCGGCGCGCGGCGAGCAGGCGCCCGCCGTCGAAGAGGGCGGCGCCGACCACGATCCGTACCGTCATGCGCCGGAGCCTACGTGAGGGCGGTGCGGGCATCCGCCGGGGCCAAGGGCCCCTCGCCCGGCCCGCGTGTGCCGCGTGCCATGGGCCGCGGCCGCTCCGGCCCGCCGGCTCGCGCGCCGTCAGTCGCGCGCGGCCGTTCCGTTCTGGCCGATCCTCTCGACCCAGTAGAGCTGCTGGCCGCGGCCGTCCAGGCTGTCCGCGATCTTCTGGGCCTCGGCCCGGGTCGCGTACCTGCCCACGCGGTAGCGGCCGCCGTTGTCGTCCTGCCGGATGACAAGCCAGGGCAGAGCGACCGTGCTGTCGTTCATCGTGCCCCTCCCCTTCTCGTCCGCGGCCCGTGCCGGACCCCGCCCTCCAACGAAATGCCGATCCGCATATGCCCGAGCCTACGCCTAACCTTCACGCACCGGATACGGCTTTTCACAAAGAGGTACGCAACCGGCCAGAACCCAGGGGGCGCACGACGACGAACGCGCCGCCCCCGGCTCCGATACCTCCGGTCAGCGCCACGCGGGGCATCTCCGGGCGACCTGCGAGAACGACCGGATTCCACCGCCCGGCAGGCGCTCCGCGCCCGCCGGAACCACCGGCGGTCACGAGGGAGGGGCGCGAGGGGCGCGCGAGGGATGCGCGCCGGTGGCGGGCGGGCCGCCTCTCCCGGCGGGGCCCCGTGGCGGGCGGCCCCTCGGGGG
>NZ_WYCT01000382.1 GCF_011008945.1 Streptomyces harenosi | reverse complement strand
CCGCCGGGGCGGCGTGACGCGCCGTCCCACGCGGGCGGGCACCGCTGGGGGACGGCCGGGGCAGCCCCGTATGCCGCCCCGGGCGGCGCGGTCCCGTGCGGGCGGGTTCTCCACCGGGGTGGCGTGACGCGCTGCCCCGCGCGGGCGGGCGGTAGCCGGGGCCGCCCGGGCCGTCCCGTACTGCCGCTGCGGGGGCGCGGGCCCGCTCGGGCGGGGTGGCTCCCGGGTCCGTCCGGGGCCGCCCTGTACCACCCCTCGGGCGGTGCGGTCCCGCCCCGGCAGTGTGCGGGCCCGAGCCCGTGCGGTGACGGGCGGCGCGGTCCCGCGTAGGCGGGTTCTCCCCCGGGGTGGCGTGACGCGCTGCCCCGCGCGGGCGGGTTCTCCGCCGGGGGCGTCTGACGGGCCGTCGCGGCGGGCGGGCGCCTCCCGGCGCGCCCGAGACCGCGCCGTACCGCCGCCGCGGCGGCCCGCGCCGCGCCCCGGCGGCTCACGTCTCCGTGCGGTACATCAGGTCCGTCTCGTGGGTGGCGAAGCCCAGCCGTTCGTAGACGGAGACCGCCGCCTTGTTGTCGGCGTCGACGTACAGCATCGCCGTCGGCAGCCCCCGCTCGGCCAGGTGGCGCAGGCCGATCGTGGTGAGCGCCTTGCCGAGGCCGCCGCCCTGGGCGCCGGGGCGGACGCCGACGACGTACACCTCGCCCAGGCGCTCGGCCGCGTGCACCTTGGTCCAGTGGAAGCCGACGAGTTCGCCGCCGCGGAAGGCGAGGAAGAAGCCGGCCGGGTCGAACCACGGTTCGGCCTTGCGGTCGTCGAGGTCCCGCTGGGTGAGCGCGCCCTGCTCGGGGTGGTGGGCGAACGCGGCGGCGTTCACGGCGAGCCACGCCGCGTCGTCCTGCCCGGGGACGAAGGTGCGCACGCTCACCCCCTCGGGCAGCACCGGCTCGGGCAGCTCGAAACCGGTCAGCGGGCGCCGCATCTGGCGCAGTTCGCGGAAGAGGCTGAGGCCGAGGACCTGGGCCAGGTGCCGGGCGGCGGAGTGGCCGCCGTGCGCCCACACCCGCAGCCGCTTGCCGGAGGCGGCGAGCAGGGCCGCGCCGAGCGCCCGGCCGTGTCCCTGCCCCCGGTGGGCGGGGTGCACCACCAGCTCGGCGGCGGGCGGCTCCACCGGGTCGGTGTCCTCGAGCTGGGCGTAGCCGACGAGTTCGCCGCCGACGGTCAGCAGCAGGTGCGCGACGCCCGCGCGTTCCCCGCCGCGCAACTGGAGGCGTCCCTGTTCGGACACCGCCTGCTGCCCGTCGGTGCGGGCGGCGTCGGCGAGCAGGGCGAGGACGGCCTCGGTCTGCTCCCCGGTGAGCGCGGCGTGGGTCTCGATCGAGCGGGTACGGCTGCCGGGCCGTGCGGTGTCGTCGCTGGTCATGCGTACGAGGGTAAGGGGCGGGCCGGGCAAAGTGGCGGCACGGGAGAGACCAAGGTGTAACCCGGAACCCCCTGTTGCGCTACGCGCGTTGACTCTAGGCTGCGCCCGTACCTGACGCGTCCGCCAGGCCACGAGAACACCGACCCACAGGGGGGCGTATGCCAGCCACATCCCACCCGCGACCGCGCCGCGGACGCCGTACGTCCCGGCTGCTCGCGGCCGCCGCCGGGCTCGCGACCGCCGGCGCGCTGGTGGCGGCGCTGCCGCAGACCGCGAGCGCCGGCGAGAAGACCACGAGCCACTGGCCGGGCCGCTACCAGGACGTGCAGTTGCTGTCCTTCAACGACCTGCACGGCAACCTGGAGCCGCCGGCCGGTTCCTCCGGCCGGGTCACCGAGCTCCAGCCCGACGGCACGACGAAGACGGTCGACGCGGGCGGCGTGGAGTACCTCGCCACCCATCTGCGCCAGGCCCGCAAGGGCCACCCGTACTCCATCACCGCCGCGGGCGGCGACATGGTGGGCGCCTCGCCGCTGCTGTCCGGACTCTTCCACGACGAGCCGGCCATCGAGGCGCTCAACCGGCTCGACCTGGACGTGACCTCCGTCGGCAACCACGAGTTCGACGAGGGTGCCAGGGAGCTGGCCCGCCTCCAGAACGGCGGCTGCCACCCCACCGACGGCTGCTACGGCGAGCGCGAGTTCGAGGGCGCCGACTTCCCGTACCTCGCGGCGAACGTCCTGGACGAGAAGACCGGCAAGCCGATCCTCGCGCCGTACTGGGTGTGGGAGAAGAAGGACGTCAGGATCGGATTCATCGGGGTGACGCTGGAGGCCACCCCGGACGTCGTCTCCGCCGAGGGCGTCAAGGGCCTCACCTTCAAGGACGAGGTCGAGACGATCGACAAGTACGCCAAGGTGCTCCAGCGCCAGGGGGTGAAGTCGATCGTGGCGCTGGTCCACGAGGGCGGCTTCCCCGCCTCGGGCGCCTACAACTACGACTGCGACGCGCCGGGCGCAGGCGACGGCGTCTCCGGCCCGATCGTCGAGATCGCCAAGCACGTCACCCCGCAGGTGGACGCGCTGGTCACCGGGCACACCCACAACGCGTACGTCTGCACCGTCCCCGACCCGGCCGGCAACCCCCGCACGGTCACCTCGGCCTCGTCCTTCGGCCGCCTGTACACGGACACCACGCTGACCTACGACCGGCGCACCGGTGACATCGCCCGTACGTCGGTCGCCTCGGCCAACCACGTGGTGACCCGGGACGTCCCCAAGGCTCCCGACATCACCGAGCTGATCGACCGGTGGAACGTCCTGGCCGCCCCGATCGGCAACCGCCCCGTCGGCTACATCTCCGGCGACATCGGCAACACCGGCACCGAGTCCCCGCTCGGCGACCTGATCGCCGACGCCCAGCTCGCGTACGGCAAGGAGCTGGACCCGGAGACCGATCTCGCGCTGATGAACTCCGGGGGCATCCGCGCGCCCCTGACCTACGCGTCCAGGGGCGGCGAGGGCGACGGCGTGGTGACGTACGCGGAGGCGTTCGCCGTGCAGCCGTTCGCCAACACGGTCAACCTCCAGGACATCACCGGCGCCCAGCTGATACAGATCCTCAAGGAGCAGGTCAGCGGCGCCAACGAGGCGGCACCGAGGATCCTGCAGATCTCGTCCGGGCTGACGTACACGCTGGACCTGACGAAGGCCGGCGCCGACCGGGTGGTCACCGACTCGATCCGGCTGAACGGCCAGGCCGTCGACCCGTCGGCCACCTACCGCGTCGCGTCCAACAGCTTCCTCGCGGGCGGCGGCGACGGCTTCCCGACGCTGGGGCAGGGCACCGACGACCGCGTCGGCGCCGACGACCTGACGGCGCTGGAGCGGTACCTGACGGCCCGTTCCTCGGCGGCCGACCCGATCGAGCCGCCGGCGGCCGACCGGATCACGATCGTGCGGTAGGCGGACCGCGGGCAGTCCGGCCGGGGGCCGGGGCGCGTGCGCGTCCCGGGCCCCCGGGGTGTGCGGGCACGGACGGGCGGTACGGGGCTCAGGAGGCGGCCGGTGTCCAGTCGCCGAGCCAGTCCCGGACCTCCTGGTCCGCCGCCTGGGCGTCGGTGAGCTGCGGACGGTCGGCGCTCGCCGCGCCCGCGCCGGGTCCGGTGTTCCTGTACTCGGCGAAGCGGTCGTCCTTCCAGGAGAAGCCGCTCATGTCGGTCCACGGGGCGGTCCTGATCGCGGCGCTGAGGGTGGTGTTGCGGACCGTCGTCTGCGGGTCCAGCGTGGCGTCGCCGCCCGCGTGCCAGGGCCGGCCGAGGTAGAAGGTGCGGTCCGAGACGGCGCCGTTCACCGTGGAGTTGGCGATGAGGATGCCCTTGCGGCCGGCGGCCGTGCTGGGCGCGGTGACGTAACCGGCGGAGGTGCCGTCCCAGCGCTTCTTCAGGGTGATGACCGAGCGGTCGACGACCGCCGTGGCCCGGCCGAAGATGAAGTCGACGTTGCCGACGACGTAGGAGTTGGCCATGTAGACGCGGCCCAGCCGGTCCTTGGCCGCCGTGTCGAGCAGGAGCGTGTCCTGGTCGCCCTCCACGATCACCGAGTCCAGGAACACCTTGTCCGACGCCGTGCGCAGGGCGACGGCCTGGTGGCCGGAGATGTGCTGGTTGGCCTTCTCGTCGAAGTCGTTGGCGATGGTCAGGTTGCGGGCCTGGAAGTCGTCCGCCTCGACGGCGACGGTGGCGCTGCCGCCGGTGCCGTAGGTGCCGCCGCCCGGCTTGGGCGTGCCGGAGGCGTTGTTGTAGACGATCACCGTGTCCTTGCGGCTGGCGCCCGTGCCCTGGATGGTGACGTGCGGCTTGTTGGAGGGAACCTTCACCGTCTCGCGGTACGTGCCCGGCCTGACCGCGATGACGACCCGGCCCGGGTTGTTCGCGGGGACGGCGTTCACCGCGGCCTGGACGGTGGAGTACTGCCCGGAGCCGTCCTTGGCGACGGTGAGGGTGGTGGCCGCGGTGGCGGCTGTGGCGGCGGTTGTGGCGGCGGCCGCCGTGGTCCCCAGGGAGGTGCGCGGCCCGGCACCCGACGTGAGCAGCGCGGGCAGGTCCGCCGCCTTGTCGAGGGTGTAGCCGTAGTACGTCCTCGGGTCGAAGGCCGTGCCGCCGCTCTCGTTGCGCCCGCTGGTGCCGGAGAAGACGTTGCCGCGCTGCACGACCGACGCCGTGGCGTCCTTGATGACGGGGTTGCGCACGCCCCGGAAGCAGGAGTTCTCCAGGACCATCCGCGTCTTCCCGCGCGCGTAGTTGCCGTAGGAGGAGGTGATGGCGGTCCCCGGGGTGTCCTCCAGGAGGTTGTTGTAGAGGTGCGCGTGGGCGGCGTTGTCCGTGGAGGGGTTGCGCTGCTCGGTCTCGCGGAACCAGTTGTGGTGGACCGTGATGTCGGTGACGGTGTTCTCGGTCCAGCCGATGCCGAACGTCTTGTTGTTGTCGCTCAGCTTGTTCCACGACACGGTGATGTTCGTGCTGTCCTTGCGGACGTCGATGAGCCCGTCCGCCATGTGCCGCAGGTCGTTGTGGTCGATCCAGACGTGGTGGGCGCCGTCCATCTGGATCGCGTCGTAGTCGTGGTCCTTGTCGTTCCAGACGCCCTGGTACGAGTCCCGGATCGTCAGGTTCCGGATGATCACGTTGTGCACGCCGGGGCCGAGGAAGAAACCGCCGCCGACGATGTGCCCGGCGGTGCCGGAGCCGATGATCGTCTTGTCCGAGGCGACCTTGATCTCCTTGCCCACGGGGTTCATGGTGATCGTCCCCGCGACGACGATGACGTACGGCTCGGGAGCGGTCGCGTACCTCTCCAGCTCCGCGAGGGTGCGGACGGTGACGGTCTGCCCGCCCCGCCCGCCGTACGTGCCGTCCTGGCCGAGGGAGGCCACGGACGCGAAGCCGTCGGCGGTCGCCGTCGCCCACGCGGGCGCTTCGGCCGCCGCCGCCTGGGACCGCGCGTCCTCGCCGAGGACCGGCACGCCCGCGGCGACCAGGGCCAGGGGGACGCCGGCCGCGAGCGTCGCCGCCCTCCTGCGCCTGCGGTGCCGGGGCTTGCCACGAGTCATCTCATCCATGCGGGTTCCGTTCCGTGCGTGGGGATGGTCGACGGGTAGTCGCCACGCGCGGCGCGCGGGTTGCCGCGGCGGCCGAACGAACCGGGCCGGTCCGGCGTCGGAGTCAAGACGAGAGGGGGCCCGGATGAAGGGCGTACGAGGACTGGCGGTGCTGCTGCTCGCGCTCACCGGATGCGCGGCGGGGGAGAGCGGGGGCGACGCGGAGGCGATCTGCGCCTATCTGGTGCGGTACGAGGGACGGACGTACACGGACCGGGCCGGCGTCGACTTCGAGGTGGCGGACCACATCGGTACGGCGGTCCAGCCGTCCTGCGACGACACCCCGAACGACGGGGAGCCGGACGGCACCGCCACGTCGGTCAAGGCATTCCGGGTGGTGGGCCGGGACCCCGGGACGGCCATCGCGGTGGGTACCTCGCCGGACGACGCGGTCCTGGTCTTCGCGCAGGCCGCCTCGGAGGACGGCTCCTGACTCCCCCGGCACGCCCGGTTCTCACGGCCTCCCGCCGCCGCCGGGCAACCGGGCACCCCGGCTGACCGCGACCCGCAGCGCGTCCTCCAGGGACTCGGTGGTCCGGACCAGCGCGAACCGCACGGCCCGCTCACCGGCCCTGGCGTCACCGAGCACGGCCCTGGCCCCTGCCAGTACCTCCGCGGCGGAACGCAGCTGGGCGGCCTCGACGTCGTCGGCGAGCCGCGAGAGCCGGCTGCCCGGGTCGTCGCTGCTGAGGTAGCAGGGCTTGCCGTCGTCGCCCGTCCAGGAGAGCAGCCTCATGCGGACACCCCCGCCGGGTGCCCGTCGCGGGCGAGCAGGTAGGGGCGCACGAGCGGGGTGTCGAACCAGACGGGCTCCGGGGCGGGGGACGGGGAG
>NZ_WYCT01000381.1 GCF_011008945.1 Streptomyces harenosi | reverse complement strand
GGCGCCGGGCGGGGGCGGGTCTCCCGGAGTGGCGCGCGGTGCCGCCGCCCCGAGGGGCCCGGCGGGAGGCCGGCGGACCCGGTGGCCGGTGCGGTCACGGGGCCTCCAGCAGGTCGCCCGCGCCGGGCAGGGGCTGATGGGGGTCGTCGTACAGCAGGGCTATGCCGTCGGCCCAGAAGGCGTCCGGCCGCCCGGAGCGCAGCCGGGACCGCAGGGCGTGCACCACGTCCGGCAGGCGGTAGGCGCTGACCGGGCCCGCGATCTCGTCGAACGAGCCGCGGTGGAACTCCCCGCAGACCGTGTCCGGCCGCCCGCGCGGGCGGCGCCACAGGGCCACGCCGAAACCGCCGCGCACTATCCGGGCGAGCGCCGCCGCGTCGTCCTCGTAGCGGTGGTCGCCCCAGCGGCACAGCACCGGCACGGTGCCGTGGGACAGGCCGCGCAGTTGCTCCACGGGCGGTACGGGTTTGCGCAGGCCCTCGTCGCAGTCGAGGACCTCGGCCTTGGCCCGGTGGGCGTGCAGCCAGCGCCAGCGGGCCCGGCGCTCCTCGTCGACGTCCAGGCGGTCGGCGCCGTACGGCCCGGCGTCGTCGTCCTCGGGCAGCCGGTCCCGGTCGGAGCAGCGCAGCACGACCGGGCGCAGCACCCCCAGCGGCGGCTCGTCGGGGCGCAGCCGCCAGTCGTCGACGTCCAGGCCGAGCAGCGAGTGCGGCAGGGCCACCTGGAGGACGGCGGGCCGGCCGGGCTCGTCGCAGCGGCGGAACGCCTCCGCCAGCGGGGCCGCCAGCGGGGCGGGCAGCCCGGCCAGCGGGGCCCGCTCGGCCTCCTCCAGGCGGACCGCCTCGCCGCCGGGCGGGACCACGCAGACCGACCAGTCGCAGCGGTCCGGCTCCCAGTGCCGCTGGACCAGCTCCAGCAGCACGCACGGCTGTGCGGTGCGGGCCTCGTCCCGGTCCGTCCGGCCGCCGGGCCCCCCGGTGCCGGGTGCGGCCGCCAGGACCGGCCGGCCCGACAGGAAGCCGTTGATCCGCTGCGCGGCGAGGGTGCGGCGGTGCCGGACGCCGAGCCGCTGCGCGGCCTGCCACGTCCAGTCCCACAGGGCCTCCTCCGCCTCCGCGGTGCTGGGCGTGACGAACGGGCGCTCGGCGGCCATGGCCCGCACCGCGTAGTCGAGGACGAGGCCGAGCGCGCCGTCGCCCCGCGCGCACTCGTACAGGGCGCCGAGGCCGTCCCGCCAGGCGCGCGGCGCGGGCAGCGGCAGGGGCGCCTGGAACTCCGGCAGGGAGTCGAGGATGTCGAGCAGGGACCGGGTGCTGGCCGGCGGCGGCAGGTCCGCGAGCCGGCCGAGCAACTGGACGCGCTCGTCCGGGGTCAGGGTGCGGCCCGGCCGGGCGCCGAGCTGGCTCTGCACGTCGACCCAGGTGTGGCGGCGGCCGTCCGGATGGCGCTGCCGGTCCCGGTGGTAGCGGTCGTGGGCGTGGAAGACGGCCTGGTAGAGGTCGTCGTGCTCGGCGCGGGGGGCGTCCGCGGGCACCGGGAGGGTGCGCAGTTGCTCCAGGCCGGTGGAGGTGCCGCCGCGCGCGTGGTGGGAGCGCGATTTCAGCACGCCGATGACCTCGCCGCGCACCGGGTCGATCACGGGCCCGCCCGAGACGCCGTGCGGCAGGTCGTTCTCCCCGAGCCGCATCTGCACGTCCGCGGACCAACCGCCGATGGTGCCCTGCACGCTGAGCGGGCCGTCCAGGAACTGAAGCCGCCCCTCCACCACCGTCCAGCCGGCGTAGAGGACCCGGCCCTCGCCGAAGTACGCCGCCGGGCGCTCGGAGACGTACACGCACTCGTGGTCCACCGGCTCGCTCAGCCGTACCAGAGCGAGGTCGGGCGCGGGCCAGTTGCCGGACCCGGGCCCGGGCCCGTCCGGCAGCGTCGCCACCACGGTCCCGCCGACCGCGGACATGCCCAGGCCCGGCGCGGGCTCGTACACCACCACGATCCCGCCCCCCTCCCCGCCACGGGCCACGTGTGCGCAGGTCAGAACCCAGCTCGGGGCGACGAAGAAGCCGCTTCCGAGGAATGTCGCGGGTTCGTCGAGGGCATACCCGACGTCCGCCCGATGAATGCGCACGGTCGACGCCATGACGAGTCCCCGCAGCGCACGGCGGGCGGCATCCAGGGTGTTCGATGCGCCCGGGGCGTGCCCCTGGGTCATGCCCCGCCCCCGGTGGGGGCGGTGCGGGCGTCCCCGTGCCCCGGAGCGCCGGGGGACGCACCGGCGCACGCGGCGTGGGACGTGCCGCAGGACGCGCCCCCGGGGCCGCCGTCCGGCGCGTCCGGATCGGGCGGGCCGCCGTTCCAGGTGAGGGTGACCGTGAGGCCGGCCTTGGCCTCCCCGTCGGCGAGCAGGCCCACGACCTTGCCCGCCTTCGCGGTCAGCTCGATGCCGAACTGCACGCTCACCTCGTCGGGCCGCACCGCGCGCAGCGGCTCCGCCAGTGAGCGTGCGACACCGGTCACGAGCGCGTTCAGGCTCTCCACGTGCGCCTCGACCCGCTCGGCGAACCCGGTGTCGCTGTACGACAGCTCACCGGGCGGCGCGGACAGCTCCGCCCCGCCCGAGATCCTGGCCCATACCGGTGTCCCGTCCGGTAAGGCGATACGCGCGACCCGCGTCACTTCCTGTCCCATGGAACTCCCCCGTTCCCCGTGTTCCCCCGGCACCGGTGGTCCTGTGAGGCTAGCTCCGGGGTGCCCTCGGCGCGAGGGCCCCGGCGGCCCCACGGACCGCCCGGCGGCTGCGCCTATCCTTTTCCTGTCTTCTCTCACACCCGGCGGAAAGACCTCACTTCTTCTTCCCGCGGGGAATGGGTCCTTCCCGCGCGGGAGGCGCCCTATCCCTGCACCGACCCGACGGAGCACGATCCATGTACTTCACCGACCGCGGCATCGAGGAGCTGGAGAAGCGGCGCGGCGAGGAGGAGGTCACCTTCGAGTGGCTCGCCGAGCAACTGCGCACGTTCGTCGACCTGAACCCGGACTTCGAGGTGCCGGTGGAGCGGCTGGCCACCTGGCTGGCCCGGCTGGACGACGAAGACGACGAGTAGGCGCGTGGACGCGTAAGCGCGTGGGCGCGTAGGCGCTGCGCGGCCGACGGCCGACGCGTCCGGGCGCCCGGGCGCCGCGGCCGAGCAGCGGATCCGCCGGGGCGGCCGCGGGGCCGGCCGGGGCCGGGCACCGCACCGGATCACCGGCCGTCGTCCCCCCGCGCGGGTACGAGGCGGTCCCCCCGCGCGTGTGCCAGGCGATCCGCCCGCGCGTGTGCGAGGTCGTACGTGAGTCCGAGCGTGCCGTGGCCCACGAGCAGCGCCCCCGCCGTCAGCCAGCCCCCGCTGCGGTGCCGTACCCCCCGGGTGAGCAGCGGCAGGCCGGCCGCCATCTGAGCCAGCGCCAGGGCGCGGGCTCGGGCGCCGCCCGCCCGGGGCAGCCAGGGACCGAGGCGGCCGCCGTCGACGGCGCCGATCCGGGCGCGGACCGCCTCGCGGCCGCCGGGGCGCTCCACCCGGAGGACGTCGCTCCGGCCGCGGACGGCGTCGTGGAGGCGGTCGGCGGATGCACCGGCCTCCAGCCCGGCGGGCAGGACGACTCCCGCGCGCGTGAGGACGGCCAGCACGCCGTGCAGGCGGGCCCGGGCGTCGGAGGCGGGGTCGGGGGTGGCGAGCCGGTCGAGCGTCTGCACGTCGAGCACCGGGTCGAGGCCCAGACGCGCGGCGAAGGTGCGCATCGCCTCGTCCTCCCCGGCCGGGGTGCCGTCGGCGAGCCACACGTAGCCGACGGGGCGGCGGAAGCCGGAGGCGAGGGTGAAGCCGGCCCGGTCGGCGTCCCACCACAGGGCCAGGACGGGCCAGGGCGCGCCGACGGCGAGGGCGGCGGCCCAGCCGGTGACGACCCGGTCGACGGGTTCGCCGCCGTGCCGCCACGGTGTGCCCTCCGGCACGAGCACGCTCCATTCCCCTCCGGCGGCGGCGAGGAGCATGCGCTCGCGCAGCAGCGGGGCGACGGGGGCGACGGAATCCGGCGCCGCCCGGCACAGCAGCAGCGCGCCCGGCGCGGGACCGCCCCGGCGTCCGGCCGGTGGTTCTTCCGTCGGCGACATGGTCACAAAGTAGGACAGACAACCCGCATCGGCCCACCGCTGATCGCCGGAACGAGTGCCTTGACTTCACCCGACCGCGATATATCGTGTTCTTGTACGGGCATCACAGGGTGCACTCGCATGCGATATGACGCGTTCCGCCCGTCCGTGTGCGGCCGCCCGGCCGCATGCCCGGCCCGTTCCGGCCCGTCCGGCCTGTTCCAGGAGGTCTGCATCATGTCCGAGTGGTCCGTCACGGAGCCGGTGAAGCTCTCCTTCGACGAGCCTCCGCGCGAGGTCCACGTCCGCCTCGTCGACGGGACGGTGAACGTGGTCGGGACCGACGAGGGCCCTGCCCGCCTGGAGGTCGGTGAGATCGAGGGCCCGCCGCTGATCGTGACCGAGGAGGGCGGCACGCTCACGGTGGCCTACGCGGACCTGCCCTGGAAGGACTTCCTGAAGTGGCTGGACCCCAAGGGCCGGCGGCGCAGCGCGGTGGTCTCGCTCGCCCTCCCGGCGCGCACGCACGTGGAGGTGGGCACGGTCGGCGCCGCGGCCGTGGTCTCCGGGATGCGGGGGCGGACCGAGGTGCGGGGCGTGTGCGGGGACACGGCGCTGGTCGGCCTCGCAGGCCCGGTCCGGGCCGACACCGTCTCGGGGAACCTGGAGGCGCAGGCGCTCACCGGAGAGCTGCGCTTCCACTCCGTCTCCGGCGACCTGACGGTGGTGGAGGCGGGCTCCTCGGTCAGGGCCGATTCGGTGAGCGGTTCCATGATCCTCGACCTGGACCCGTCGAGCCGCCCCACCGACGTCGCCCTGACCAGCGTCTCCGGTGAGATCGCCATCCGGCTGCCCCACCCGGCCGACGCGGAGGTGGAGGCCGGCACGGCCGGGGGCACGGTCTTCAGCGCCTTCGAGGACCTGCGGGTCACCGGCCAGTGGGGCACCAAGCGCATCACCGGCCGCCTCGGCGCGGGCAACGGCAGGCTGAAGGCGACGACGGTCTCCGGCTCCATCGCCCTGCTGCGCAGACCGGCGGCGGAGGAGGAGCGGCGCGAGGCGGAGGGGGAGCCGCGCGGGACCGGACCGGCCGGCGGTCCGCTCCACCCCCCGGGAGACGATCCCCTTTCCGGCCGCGACGACGGAGCCACCGGCGCCCCGGCCGACGGCACGACCCACAAGAAGGTGCTCTGACATGCCTCCCGTCTTCGCCCACGGCCGCCTCCGCCTCTACCTCCTGAAGCTGCTCGACGAGGCCCCCCGTCACGGCTACGAGGTGATCAGGCTGCTCGAGGAACGCTTCCAGGGGCTGTACGCGCCCTCGGCCGGCACGGTCTACCCCCGCCTGGCCAAACTGGAGGCCGAGGGGCTGGTCACCCACACCAGCGAGGGCGGCCGCAAGGTGTACTCGATCACCGACGCCGGACGCGCCGAGCTGGCCGGCCGCAGCGGCGAGCTGGCCGATCTGGAACTGGAGATCCGCGAGTCGGTCGCCGAGCTCGCCGCCGAGATCCGCGCGGACGTGCGCGGTGCGGCGGGCGACCTGCGCCGCGAGATGCGGGCCGCGGCCGGCGAGGCCCGCCGGGGCACCGGCACGCCACCGGGCGGCCGGCCCGCCTCCCCCTTCGGCGACTTCGCGGGCCTCGGCGACAAGGACGCCTGGCAGGCCGCCAAGGAGGAGATGCGGCGCGTCAAGGAGGAGTGGAAGGAGCAGGCCCGGCGCGCCAAGGACGAGAGCCGCCGGGCCCGCGAAGAGGCCGAGCGCGCCCGGCGCCAGGCCAAGGAGGCCCAGGAGCGGGCCCGGGCCCAGGCGCAGGAGGAGGTGCAGCGCATAGCGCGGCGGATCCAGGAGCAGGTGCAGGGCCACTTCACCCGGGGCGACTGGCCGACCGGCCTGCGCGAGGGACTGAGCGAACTGGCCAGGGAGTTCGGCGAGTTCGGGAAGGACGCCGGAAAGGACTTCGGTTTCGCCCGGTCCGGCGCCGGCACGTCGCGGCCCCGGCCGGAGTACTCCCGCACCCCGGAGGACTTCCCCGCCGGCTACGTGCCGGCCTGGGCCCACGAGGACGCCGCCGGCCCCTCCGACGACCCGGCCCGCGACCTGGAGCGGCTGCTGGACCGCTTCCGGGACGACATCCGCGACGCCGCCCGCGATCACGGGGTCACACCCGATCAGTTCCGTGAGGCCCGGGACCACCTGTCGACGGCGGCGGCCCGGATCGCGGCACTCCTGCGGGCACCGAAACCCTGACCCGGCCCCTGCCCTCGGTGGTGCCCCGGCCGGGGCACCACCGAGGGCGGACCAGGCGCGCCCGCCCCTCCCC
>NZ_WYCT01000380.1 GCF_011008945.1 Streptomyces harenosi | reverse complement strand
CCCCCCGACGAAGAACAGCAGGCCGGAGCCATGCACACCCCCGACTGGATCACCACCCCCCTCACCGACGTCCTCCTGCGCGGCGCCCTCGAACTGGAGCGGACCGAGCGCGGCGGCCTGCTGCCGCACCGGCTGCCCGCCCGGGCCCGCGCGCAGTGCGCCGACCCCCAGCTCGCCCTGGCCGAGTCCCAGCCCTCCGGCGTACGGCTGGCCTTCCGCACCCGGGCCACCGCCGTGGAGCTGGACACCCTGCCGACCAAGCGGGTCTACACCGGCGCCCCGCCCCGCCCGGACGGCGTCTACGACCTGTTCGTCGACGGCCGCCCGCAGGCGCGGGCCGTCGCGGAGGGCGGCCACACCCTCACCATCGACCTGGCCACCGGGGCCACCCAGCACCGGCCCGGCCCGACCGCCACCCTCAGCTTCACCGGCCTGCCCGAGCGCGCCAAGGACGTCGAGATCTGGCTGCCGCACAACGAGACCACCGAACTCGTCGCCCTGCGCACGAACGCCCCCGTCGAGCCGGTGCCCGACCGGGGCCGCCCGGTCTGGCTGCACCACGGCAGCTCGATCAGCCACGGCTCCGACGCCGCGAGCCCCTCCACCACCTGGCCCGCGCTGGCCGCCTCCCGGGGCGGCGTGGAGCTGGTCAACCTGGGGATGGGCGGCAGCGCCCTGCTCGACCCCTTCACCGCCCGTGCCATGCGGGACACGCCCGCCGACCTGATCAGCGTCAAGATCGGCATCAATCTGGTCAACGCCGACCTGATGCGGCTGCGCGCCTTCACCCCGGCCGTCCACGGCTTCCTGGACACCCTGCGCGAAGGGCACCCCACCGCGCCGCTGCTGGTGGTCTCGCCCCTGTACTGCCCCCTGCACGAGGACACCCCGGGCCCCGGCGCCTTCGACTTCAGCGCGCTCGGCGAGGGCAAGCTGCGCTTCCGGGCCACCGGCGACCCCGCCGAACGCGCCGCCGGGAAGCTCACGCTCACCGTCATCCGCGACGAGCTCTCCCGCATCGTGCGGCAGCGCGCGGCCGACGACCCGCATCTGCACTACCTGGACGGGCGCGCGCTGTACGGTGAGGCCGACTACGCCGAGCTGCCGCTGCCCGACGAGCTCCACCCGGACGCCGCCGCCCACCGCCGCATCGGCGAACGCTTCGCCGAGCTGGCCTTCGCCCCGAACGGCCCCCTCACCGTCCGCGCCGCCTGACGCCGCCCCTCCCGCCCACCGTCGTGCCGCCCGCGAACACCCACTTTTTTGTGGGTACTTGGCAGCGGGCGCGCACCGGGCGACCCTGATGGAGGGCGAACGGGACGGCACCGGGGCGATGGACGACCGGGAAAGGAGCGGAAAGGAGCGGACGCCTCAGGACGCCGGGCGCGACACGGCCATCCGCTCCAGGCGGCGGTGGCCCCAGTCGGAGACGGGTCCGAGCACCTCGGCCAGGTCACGGCCCAGCGGGGTCAGGGAGTACTCCGTCTTCGGCGGCAGGACGTCGTACACCTTCCGGTGCACCAGTCCGTCCGCCTCCATCTCGCGCAGCGCCTGAGTCTGCACCTTCTCGGTGAGGCCGGGCACCTTCCGGCGCAGTTCGGCCGGGCGGTGCGGGCCGGACTCGAGCAGCCACAGCAGCGTGGTCTTCCACTTGCCCTCGATCACGGCGATCGCCGCGGTCACGCCGCAGACCTCCGGATCGTGGCGCCGGTGCGTCATGCCCCGCCCCATTTCTCAGTGATCGTCAATTGTTCTCTTCATTATGGGAGTTGAACCATGTCCGTGCACAGCGACCAGTCCCCCGCAGGCCCCTCCGGTTCCTCCGGCCCCTCCGGCCCCTCCGTCACTGTTCTCGGGCTCGGTCCGATGGGCCGGGCGCTGGCGGGCGCCTTCCTGGACGCCGGGGTGCGCACCACCGTCTGGAACCGCACCCCCGGCCGGGACACCGACCTCACCGCCCGGGGCGCCGTCCCGGCCGCCTCCCCCGAGGAGGCGGTCGCCGCCAGTGACCTCACCGTCGTCTGCGTGGTGAACTACGACGCCTCCGACGCCGTACTGCGCCAGGACGCCGTCACCACCGCCCTGAAGGGCCGTACGCTCGTGAACCTGAGCGCCGACACCCCCGGGCGGGCCCGGGACACCGCGGCCTGGGCGGCCCGGCACGGGGTCCGGTACCTGGACGGCGCCATCATGACGCCGGCGCCGACCATCGGCACCCCCGACGCGGTCTTCCTCTTCAGCGGGCCCGCGGACCTCTACGCCGAGCACCAGCCCGTGCTGGCGGTGCTCGGCGGCAGCCACACCCACCTCGGCGAGGACCCCGCGCGGGCCGCGGCCTACGACATCGCGCTGCTCGACATCTTCTGGACCGCGATGGGGGGCTTCGCGCACGCCGTCGCCGTGGCCCGGGCGGAGGGCGTCACCGCGCGGGAGCTGGCCCCCTTCGCCCAGGGCATCGCCGCCATCCTGCCGCCGCTGTTCACGGAGTTCGCCGGGGACATCGACGACGGCACCTACTCCGGTGAGCTGAACCCGATCACGTCGGCGGTCTCCACCATGGCGCACGTCGTCCACGCCTCCGAGGACCACGGCATCGACGCGGGCGTGATGCGCGTGATCGAGGGCCAGGCCCGGCGGGTGATCGCCCAGGGGCACGGCGGGGACGGCTTCAGCCGGGTCGTGGAGCTGCTGGGCCGGTCCTGACCCGCCGGGCGGGCCGGCCGGGTCAGAACGGCAGCGGCCGGCCGTGCACCACCTCCAGCCGGGAGACCGCCCGGGTCAGCACCACGTAGAGCCGGTGCAGTCCCCGTTCCTCCGCCTCGGCGATCGCCGCGGGCTCGACGGCCACCACGTGGTCGTACTCCAGGCCCTTGACGACGCTCGCCGGGACCACGGTGACCCGGGCGCCCAGCTCCTCGGGACCGGCCGCCCCGATGCCCGCCGCCTCCAGCGCCGCCCGCACCCGGGGCAGGTCCGCGTCGGCGGCGACCACCCCGACGGACCCCTCCCGGGCGAGCGCGTCGCGCACGGCGGCGGCGACCGCGCCGGGCACCTCGCCGGGCGCGACCGCGCGGAAGGCCAGTTCGCCGTCGCGGCGCAGCGACCGGGCGGCCGGGACGTCGACGCCGAGCCGTTCCAGCAGCCGGTTGGCGAGCGCGACGACCGCCCGCGGCACCCGGAAGCCGGTGGTCAGCGGCGTCACGGCCGCCTCCGGGCAGCCCAGGTGGCGCAGGACCGTCTCCCAGGACCGGGCCGCCCACGGGGTGGTCCCCTGCGCCAGGTCGCCGAGGACGGTGAGCGAGCCGAAGGACGCCCGCCGGGCGATGGCCCGGCACTCCATCGGGGACAGGTCCTGCGCCTCGTCGACGACGATGTGGCCGTAGCCCGCGGGGTGGTCGAGGAGCCCGGCCACCTCGTCGAGGAGGACCAGATCGGCGGCGGACCAGCGGGCCGACTTCCACGACCGCGGGGGCCGCGCCCACAGCAGGGCCTTCTGCTCGTCGGCGTCGAGCAGCCCGTCGGCGGCCCCGGCCAGCGCCCCGGGGTCGCCGAGCAGCGCGGCGAGGACCTCCTCCGGCCGCACCCGGGGCCACACGGCGTCGAGGCAGGCGCCGACCGGGCGCGCCCGCTCGATCCGGCGCACCCAGGCGCTGGTGCGCGGCCCGCCGCGCCGCTCGGCCTGGTCCTGGAGGTGGCGCACGATCCGGCTGCGCACCCGCTCCCGCCCGATGTCGTACGGGGGTTCCTCGGCCCGCACCCCGGCGACGATCCGGGCGAGCTCGTCGGCGGGCACCCGCCAGCGGTAGGAGCCGTCGGGCACGGCGAGCGAGCCGGCGGCGTCGGCCCGCACCCGCGCGTACAGCGCCCGGCGCAGCACCCCGGCCATCCGCGCGTCGTGCTTGACGGCGGCGGCCCGCTCCTCGTCGGTGCCGGTGACGGGGTGCCGGGCGATCTCCTCCAGGAGGGTCGCCTGCCGCACACCGGTCTCGCCGAGGGCGGGGAGCACCTCGGCGATGTAGGAGAGGAAGGTGCGGTTCGGGCCGAGGATCAGCAGACCGGAGCGCTGGATGCGCTGCGGGTGGGTGTAGAGCAGGTAGGCGGCCCGGTGCAGACCGACGGCGGTCTTGCCGGTGCCGGGCGCGCCCTGCACGCAGACGGAGGCGGACAGGTCGCCGCGGACCAGGTCGTCCTGGTCGGGCTGGATGGTGGCGGCGATGTCGCGCATGGGCCCCACGCGCGGCCGTTCGATCTCCCGGCGGACGATCTCCCCGGCCCGGGACTCGCCCCGGCCCAGGTGCTCGTCCTCCAGGCCGGTGAGGTCGGCGGAGTCGCCCCGGCTGCCGGGGGCCCAGCCGAAGCGGCGGCGGACGGCGACGCCCTGCGGGTCGCGGGCGGTGGCCTGGTAGAAGGCGCGGGAGACGGGGGCGCGCCAGTCGACGACCAGGGGCGGGTCGGCGGGGTGCTCGGTGATCCGCAGCCGGCCGATGTGGTACCGCTGCCCGGCGTGCTCGCCGCCGGCCCCGGCCCCCGCGTCCGCGAAGTCCAGCCGGCCGAAGAACAGCGGCCCCTCGGGCAGTTCGCGCAGCGCCTTGGCCCGGCTGCGCAGGCGGTAGCCGAGCACTTCGGCGTCGGCACCGGAGGCGGAGACGTCCTCGCCGGCGACGACCTGCTCCCGGGCGCCCTCGGCCATGGCGGCGAGAGCGGCGCGGCAGCGGTCGTGATGGGCGCGTTCCTGACGGAGGGCGTGGTGGAGGGCGGGGTCGGGTGACGTCATTCCACCGAGCGTACCGCAATGACGTTACCGAGTTACATTTGTTACCGGTCTTCTCATGCTCCCTGGCGGGCGGACGGCTCCCGGTCCTCTCGGGCGAGATGCGGCAGCCCCGCCGCGAGCAGGCCGAACGCCCGCTCCGCCGCCGCCACCGCGTCCGCCCGGACGTCCGCCACCCGCTCCCCGGCCGCGATCCGGCGCCAGTTCTCCTGGGCGAGGATCCGCTGGACGGCGGTGATCTGCCCGGCGGCCAGCCGCGCCGGGAGATCCCCGCCCAGCGCCTCGGCGAGCGCGGCCTCGGAGCGCTCCAGATGCGTGTGCAGCCGCGCCACCAGCGCGGGGGTCCCGTACAGCAGCGCGTGGAAGGCGAGCACCTCCGGGTCGTCGTTCAGCCCGGTGACCGGATCGCACCGCCGCAGTCCGTCGAGGAAGTGCTGCCGCAGCGCCGTCAGGGGCGCCGGGCCCTGGCGCGCCACCCGCGCCGCCTCCCCCTCGTGATCGGCGATGCGGTGCAGGACGAGGTCCTCCTTGGCCGGGAAGTACCGGAACAGCGTGGGCTTGGAGACCTCCGCCGCGGCGGCCACCTCGGCGACGGACACCGCGTCGAACCCCTTCTCCACGAAGAGCCGGATGGCGATGTCCGACAGCACCTGGTACATCCGCTGCCTCTTGCGCTCCCGCAGGCCCATCTCACTCATGCGACGAGCCTACGCAGGCCCCCCGCCCGGCCGGCGCCGGGCAGCGGGGCCCCGGGACGGCGGCCCTCCCGCGACCGGCCCCGGGACGGCGGCCCTCCCACGGCGGGCCCCGTGCGGCGATCCCCTCCCGCGACGGGCCCCGGGACGGCGGCCGTCCGGGGCCCGGGGCGGCGGCCGTCCCCCGGCGGGCCGCGGGCCGGTCACTCCCTCAGCAGCCGGAGCACCGGCTCCAGCGACCGGACGACGACCGGGGCCCCGGCCCGCCGCAGGGCCTCCGCCCGCCGCTCGGCGCGCGCATAGCCGAGGAACCCGACGCCCGCGTCCCGCGCCGCCGTGAAGGCCGAGGGAGTGTCACCGATCACCAGGGTGGCGGAGGGAACGGCTCCGGTCGCGTGCAGGGCGCGGCCGAGGCGGTGCGGGTCCGGCTCGCTCGCGTGGGCGTCCGGGGTACGGCCGTAGATGTGCGGTTCGAAGCAGGCCAGCAGGCCGCGCCCGGCCAGATAGGCACGGACCGCGCGCGGGGACCGGCCGGTGACGACGGCGGGCCGGGCCCCCACCGCGGTCCAGGTGCGTATCAGCGGGTCGGCGTAGGCCGTGGGCATCGCCGAGGCGGCGGCCCGCAGCTCCTCGCGGGTGAGACGTTCCTCCAGCTCGTCGGCGAGAGCGCCGCCGGGCTGCCGCCGCTGTACGGCGCGCAGCACGGCCCACGGGTCGGGGGCCTGCGGCCCGGTCCCGAACGGCAGGCCGTGCAGGCCCCGGCCCTCCAGCCACCGCAGCAGCCCGGCCGCCACCCGCTCCGCCGCGTCCCCGGCGAGCAGCCGGCACAGCGGCCCGTCGAAGCCCCAGAGCACGACACGGGCGCCGGTGACCAGGCTCCGGAGCGGCTCCGGACCGGTGCCGGCCGCGGCCCGCGCCGACTGTATGTGCGTCGCATCGGAAGTCACCCGACAAGTGTCAGGTCCATGGCGACAGTTTCCCAGAGGGCGTCGGGCCCCTCCGACACCTCCCCGGGACCCCC
>NZ_WYCT01000037.1 GCF_011008945.1 Streptomyces harenosi | reverse complement strand
GGCTACTTTTTTTTTTTTCAAGCAGAAGGCGGCATACGAGTTTAGCGAGTGTCTCGTGGGCTCGGAGATGTGTATAAGGGACAGGGCCAGGCCGGCCCGCCAGGCCCCGGCCACCTGGCAGGATGACACCACCACGGTGAGGCCGACGGGCGTACCGGCGCGCAGTTCACCGGCTGCGGCGAGCCGCTCCGGCACGGACGCCTGGGCCGAACACACCACCACCGTCACACAGGGCACGGAGGAATTCCGCACCGATTTCCTGCCGCGAAAGAGACAGGAGCGAAAACAGCGAGCCGTCAACTTAGGCATTCTCATGATCGGTGCCTTGGTGGGGGTCTTCTTCGGGAATATCGGGGCGGCGATCGCAGTGATAGCGCCTGCGTTCTTCTTCCAGCTCTGTCTCGAGCTCATTTACCGTCCTGGAGTGGAGTGCTTGGTCACGGTCACCCCCCGGGGTCTCACATTCGGGTACCGCAAGGCGCGGTGGAGCGTGACCTGGGGGCAGTTGCGGCACATCACCCTGGAACCGGCGTCCGGGCGCAAGGCGCCGCCCTTTCTCGGAGTGGATGCGGCATCCGATCTGGAACGGTACGTGGTGTGGCACCTCAGGGTTGAGCTCAACAGCGCTCTGGCTCCGAAGGACAACCCCTTCGGGGTCTTCACCACGGCTCCGGGGAAGATCGTCCGTCTCGCCCCGTCGATGACCGCCGTCAACGCCTTGTCATTTCCCACACAAGAACTGGCGCGAACTGAACTCAGCCGCCTCGACGCCGCCCTGCGGTCCTACGCGTCCAGGATCTACGAGCCGCACGACGACCTGGCGGCTCTGCTGAACCCCTAGGCGCCCGGTGCGGCCGACCGCCTCTGTCGTCCGGGAAGGACCCGGGCGAGCGAGTTGGACCGGAAAGAGTGCGATGACGACAGTGGAACCCCTGCCATGATTCTGCGGTTGACCGTTGAGGATGCCGGCACCTCTGTGCGCGAGGACGTCGAGGTGGTTGCCGCGCCCGACAGCCGCGTCGGCCCCTTGCTGGACTCGCTTCCGGTTGCGGTGGGCGGCAGGCGGTGCTTCGTCGGCGGCGTGGAGTTGAAACGCCGGGCCACCCTGGCGGAGAGTCCTCTCATACCGGGCGCAGTGATCAGTGTGGGAGCGCCTGGGCCGGTGTTCCGTCCCGTCCAGGGGTCTGCCGTGGGCGTTCTCAAGGTGATCGCCGGGCCCGACACGGGTCTGACTGTTGCGTTGGGCCCCGGATCTCACACGGTGGCGAGGAACGCGGCGGCGTCGATATGCCTGCGGGACCTGGACGTCTCGCGAAGGGAGCATGTCCGACTGGAGGTATCCTCCGACGCTCGTGTCACCGTGGTGCACAGGGGATCGACCAACGGCGCGTTCGTCGATGGCAGGGAGGTCCTCGACCGGACCGGATGGGAGCCGGGAGGCATACTGCGGATCGGCTCCGACGAACTGAGGTGGGTGCCCTTGTCAGAGGGCGGTCCGCGAGCGGTTCGGGCCGCAGACGGGCGGCTTGACTTCGACCGTCCCTTCGCCTCGGTTCCAGAGGTTCCGATTGCCAAGGTGACCTTACCCGCGCAGCCGGCCAGTTCGCGTGAGTCGGGCGCCATGCAGGTGCTCGCATATCTGCCGGGAGTCGGAGGAATTCTGCTCGGTTTCGTGATGCAGCGGCCGTTGTTCGTGTTGTTCGGGATTTTCGCGCTGGTCGCTGCGTTCATCCGGGACAGCATTGTTGATCGGCAGCGTCAGAAGGAAGCGAAGGAGTTCGCTGCGGCGCAAGAAGCCACCCGGCAGGAAATGAGCTCTCATGCGGCCCAGGAACGGCGGGTGCGGCTGCTGCTGGCTCCCGGACCCGCTGAGATTTCCGAAGCCGCCTCCGGAGCACGGCCCGACTTGTGGCCGCGCAGGGTGAACTCCTCCAACGGTTTGGTACTGAGGGTGGGTACAGCCGATCAGCAGGCGTCGGTGGACCTGCGTGGCGAGCCTTGGGAGGGTTTCAGGGTTCCGGTGATGCGAGACGTGCCGGTCACCGTGGATCTGAGCGTCACGGGTGTACTAGGGGTGGCCGGTCCCCGTCCATCGGTGGACGGAATGCTGGGCTGGTTGCTGATTCAGCTCGCGACCCTTCGCGGCCCTGACGATCTCCGCCTTGTGGTGATGATGGCGGACGGGCGCGAGGCACTGGCCTGGACCCGCTGGCTGCCGCACGTGGACGCCGGTCCGGCGGCGGCTGTTCCGTGCCTGCTCGGCAGCACGGACGCCACGCGCACCGCGCGGGTGCAGGAGCTGAGAAGGCTCGTCGCCACGCGGCGGGCCGATAAGGCCAAGAGCTCCGCCACCCGGTTCGCCGAGGACGTCGTCGTCGTCCTGGACGGCGCGTCGGCCCTGCGGAACCTGCCGGGCATGGACGAGATACTCCACCACGGTCCGGCGGTGGGGGTCTACCTGGTGTGCGCCGACGAGTACGGTGTGAACGAGTGCCGTGGTCTGTGCGAGATGACCGACAGCGCCCTGCGCCTCACCCGAACCCCCGACGCCCCTTCCGTCCCGGCCACACCGCACCTGCTCGACACCGCGGCCGCCGAGCGCCTGGCCCGGGCACTGGCCCCGATGCGTGACCGGATCACTCTCGGATCCGTACTCAACGCCGTTCCCGACCACGTGCGCTTCCTGGATCTGCTGGGCATCGGCAGCCCAGCGGCCGAGGACGTTCAGGCCCTGTGGAACCAGGGGCACGGACCCCGTACGCGCGTGGTGCTGGGGGCGGACGCCGACGGCCCTGTCACGGTGGACCTCGCCGAGCAGGGCCCGCACACCATGCTCGGCGGCGCCACCGGAGCGGGCAAGAGCATCCTGTTGCAGACCCTGGTCACCTCTCTCCTGCTGGCCAACCGGCCCGATGAACTCAACCTCGTCCTGGTGGATTTCAAGGGAGGCAGCGCGTTTCTGCCGTTCGAGCGCTGCCCCCACGTGGTGGCTCTCATCCGCTCCACCGGTGACACCCCGGCCGACGTCTTCGACGACACCGCCGCAGCCCGGGTGCTGGCGTCCGTGCGTGCCGAGGTCAGCCGCCGCGAGTCCCTATTGGCCAGGTACGATGGGGAGATCGACAGGTACTGGAGCGAGCGCCTGAACCATCCGGACCTGCAGCCACTGCCGCGCCTGGTGATGGTGTTCGACGAGTTCGCCCGGGTGCTGGAGACCTCGCCGGACTTCCTCAAGGAACTGGTCAACGTCGCCGCCAAGGGGCGCTCGCTCGGCATGCACCTGGTGCTTGCCACCCAGTCGTTGCAGGGCAAGCTGTCGCCCGAGCTGAAGAACAACATCTCGTTGCGGATCAGCCTGCGGCAGAACGAGGCCGCCGACAGCGCTGAGGTGCTCGGCGTACCCGACGCGGCCGCTCTCCCCGGCTCGCTGCGTGGACGCGGCATGATCGTGTGCACCACTGGCGAGACGCGCGTCCCGCAGGTGTTCCAGTCGGGATATCTCGGCTCCCCGCCGCCGTCCGGCAGCGCACCCCCCGTCTCGGTCCGTGCGCTGCGGTGGACGGATTTCGGTGCCCAGCGCCCAGCCGCGCCGGCCCGGCGCGGCGGTGGCCCCACCGATCAGGATCTGGCCATCGCGGCCGTCGAGGAGGCCGCCCGCCGCAGCAGGCTCATGGCCCCGTTCCGGCCCCTGCTGCCCTCGCTGCCCATCACCGTGACCCTGGAGGATCTCGCACGCTGCCAGACCACGGCGCCGCCGTCCACCGCAGTGCCCTTCGGCTTGGCCGACGAACCCGCCCAACAGGCTCAGCCTGCCGACTTCCTCGACCTCGCCGGCCTGGACAGGCTGATGGTCGCGGGCGGCCCCCAATCTGGTCGTACCACCTTCGCCCGCACTCTGATCACCAGTCTGGCCACCAGATTCCGTCCCGACCAGGCCCATGTGTACGTCATCGAACACCGTCCCGCCGGGCTGTCCGAGTACGCCTCGCTGCCGCACTGCGGGGGTGTCTTCTCACCGGCCGAACCCGACCGCATCCGCCGCCTGATCACGTGGCTCGACCAGGAAGTCCAGCGCCGCTCCCACAGCAGCCCGCCCCCGCCCTCCGCAGACCACCCGAGCATCGTTGTCGTGATCGACGGATGGGAGTACTTCGAGGACCACAGCGATCCCTCATTCACCGAGACGTCACTGCTCACAACCCTACGAGGCATCGTCGTCGCGGGAGCCCCCCTGGGCGTACACGTCGTGGCTATCGGCGGGCACGACATGCTTAACCACAAGCTCCCCGCCTTTTACACCCGCCGTCTCCTGCTGCCCTTCCCCAAAGAGGAAACCCGCCGCACCCATCTCACGTCCCGTATGACGAGCCCGCCCCTTCTGCCCGGACGAGCAGTCGACGCCGCCACCGGCCGCCACACCCACATCTGCCTCCCCGTCCTCTTCCCCATCGACCCGGTGTCCCACCCCGGACATCGCGACCCGGCCCGCCTGCCGAAGCGGTTCCCCGCTCTTCCTCCTCGCATAACCATCGACGAACTGCCGGAGCCCCGTTCCCTGCCCTCGCCCACCTGGATTCCCCTCGGTATCGGCGGGAGCGACCACACGACCATCGGCATCGACCTCATGGCCGGCCCGCACCTCCTCCTGGTCTCCGGACCGCCCGGCTCCGGCCGTACCACCACCGCCGGCACGCTCGCCCACTCACTGCGCCGAGTAGGCATCGACGTGCTCGCCATTGCCTCACCACGCTCCCCCCTGCCTGGCATCCTCCCCGACGACCCAGGCATACGTGTTCTCACAGGCATCTCGCACAAGGACAGCGACCTACGCGATGTCGCTACCTCCTTCTCGGGCGGCCCATTTGCCGTGGTGATCGACGACGCCGACCACATCACCATCTTGCCGACACAGCAGGGTTTCGCCGACGCACCCACCTTGCTCGACGACATCGCCCATCTCTCGGCCCGGGGCCACCAGGCCCTCATTATCACGGCCGACGCCACTCCCGTCCTCACCGGCTTCCCCAGCCCTCTCGCCCGGCTGGTCAACAGCATCGTGGCCACGGGTAGCCGCATCCTGCTCACACCCTCCAACCGCCCCACCGCTATAGCGCACAGCCTGCCGCTGGAGCCCGACCAGTACGTCACTGGCCCGCCCGGACGCGGCTACCTCGCCACCGGTCAGACACTGAACCTGTTGCAACTGGCCGTGGCCGGGCACCTGTCACGACCCATGCCAGCCAACCGGCGGTGAGGACCTCTCCTTGCAATCCGCACGCATCTCGGCCCGCGGGAGCTACCGGAGGAGACCAGTCTTGACCGAACGATGCACGGCAGCAGGTCGGCCGCTTCCTCCGGGTTGGCCCACTGGTGGGCTTCCAGTTCGTCGTGGGCACTGTCGTCACAGCGGCGCCCGAAAGGTACAGTGCCGACGTCGAACCAGCAAAGCGGCCGGGCCGCAAAAAGGGGTCCCTGCCGGCGAGCTGGACGACCACGCCATCGGCCGGTCCCGCAGCGGACTGCCCACGAAGATCCACCTTACGGCCGACGGCCGGTTCCGGCCTGGACTGGTGCCACCGTCTGCTCCCGGCGGCCCTGGACCGCCTGGGGGACCTCGCGCCGCTGCTGCGCCCCGTCGCCCGGCTCCTGGCGGACGACCCGTACCACGAGGCGGGCACCATGCCGACCGGGCTGCTGGGACACGTCCCGCTGACCGCCGTACCGCTCGGCGCGGGGGCCGTGATCCGGGAAAGGGCCGATCAGCAGGCCAACCGGCGGCAGCGTGGACAGGCCGGAGGCAGACAGTATGAGAGCCCCCGGTCGGTGACACGGGCGCGGGCCCTGCCCCAAGACCCTGGCATGAGAGGTCCCGACCCCAGCAGGCCCAGCGCGTGTGAGAGCTCCCGGCCGGTGACGCCGACGGGGGGCCGTGGGCCACGTGTAGCCGCCGCGGCGTGGCAGGCCGTGTTCGTCGCCAGCATCTCCTCCGTGGTGACCGGCACCCGCCGCTGCTCGTGCAGGGCGGTGGAGGTCTCGTTGCCGGTGACGGTTGCCGCCTCCTCGTCGCGGATGTTGCAGATGTTGATGCCGTGCATGTTGTGCTGCGCGTGGATCGGCTCGTGCCCGTAGATCAGGAAGGCGGGCGAGACGGCCTCGCCCTCGTGCGCGCCCTCGCTGTCCCGCAGGCCGTGCGGCACGGCCAAGACGCTGGTGCTGCCCCTTCGGGGGGCGTTGAGGGCCGAGCGGGACGTCGAGGGGAATAGCAGACCGAGGCCCGCGCCGAGGAGCACGCCTCCGAAGAGCAGTAAGAGGCCGTGCGGCATGGTGCCGGGCACGGCGCGGTCGATGCGGATGTCTCCGCGGCGCACGGCGGGTAGCAATCTCGACGCACCGCCGGTGTCCGCGATGTGTCAGCGCGTGTAACAGATCACCGGGACGCCCCTGCCGATCCGGAGCGTCGCCGTTTCCCGCTGGTTGGGCATCGCTGCGGTCAGGCTCGCCGTGATGTGCGTGACCGTGGCTGACCAAGGGATACGGCTGAGTTGCTGTGGACTAAAAGGATCAAGAACGACTTCTGGCCCGACATCCACATGACCCCGGACGAGGGCGTGCGGGCCCACCTCGACCTCCAGGGAGGCGGCCCGGGCGGGGTGCTGCTGCCGATCCACTGGGGGACGTTCAACCTGGCGCCGCATCCGTGGGCGGAGCCGGGGGAGTGGACGAAGGACGCGGCCGCGGAGGCCGGGCAGACGGTGGCGTTCCCGCGTCCGGGCGAGCCGTTCGAGCCGGCGGGGGAGGTACCGGGGGAGGCGTGGTGGCGGGCGGTGTCGGGTCCGATCGCGCATCCCTGGCGGCGTCCCCGGCTCGCTGAGGGCGCGGCCGAGACGAGCAAGGGGGATCTCGGCCTCGCGGGGGAGCGGTGAGGTCGGTCAGAGACGCCGGAGACCGAATCCCGGGGGAACCTCAGGTCGAAGCGGATTTTGGAGGATTCTGGCTGGGCCGCCCGGCGGGATCTTGATCTGGCGGGTGGTCGGTGATGTCGGGGGAGGACGAGTTGGGCAAGGTCGTGGCCCTGCTTGCTCGTTTCTCGGACGAGGTGCGTGATCGTGTGGTGCGTGCTCTGGACAGGCCGTCCGGGGAAGATCCTTCGGTGAGCACCCAACGGTTCGTGCCCGTGCCGACCAGAGCGGGTTCGTCCTCGGTTGTCGTCCGTACGCGCGTCGTGGGTTCGTGAGCACGCATCCGGAGGAGCCTCGCTGGCTCGCCGGCGGGGGCTCCTTTCTCGCCCTTCATCGGTTCACTCGGGTGCAAATGAAGCGCTGAGCTTCTTCGGCGCTGACGCTTCCGGGTGAGGGTGACTACGGCGATGGCGGTCATGCGGTTGGGCCGCAGCGGAGGACGCGAGTGCGGGAGCTGCTGGGGATGTCGGACGGCCGCCCCGTGCTCAGACTCGTCCGGGGCATGCCGAGCCTTCCGTGATGTCGTCGGGTTTCCCGTCCTCGGCCGTGTTCAAGACCGTGAGGGGATCTGCTGCGTCGGTGCTGTCCGCGGCTTCCGCCGTGCCCTCGGTCAGGCTCTCGTCGGAGAAGAGGTGGAGCGGGGTTCACCGCATCGCGGAGGGCGCGGCGGATGTGGTCAGGGAATGGGCGAGCACACACGGTCCTCGGACTGCCGGGGGAACTGCGAATGTCGGTGCAGGTTGATGTTCTTATTGATCGTCAAGCGTGGGCGCCCGCCCGAGCGAGGTACCTTCACTGCATGTCACTCACTCCTGACAGCGAGGTCCGCAGCCGCGACGAGCTGGTCGCCTTCGTCCGAGAACTGCACCAGGACTACCTCCGCCGGGGGCACGAATGGGAGAACCAGAGCCTCGATCACTTCCTTGAAGCCCTCGCGGCGTGGATGGATGCCTCGCCGGCCTGGTACCGAAACTTCGGGAAGGAGCTTCCGGAAGGAGGGGATTGGACCTTCCTGGCCAGGGCCCTTCAGGCCGCCACCGTCTATGAGTGAATCCGCTCCTGAATTGGTCGGGCCGCGGTGAGCCAGTCCCGGTAGGCGCCGGCGAGGTCGTCGTCGCGGCGTGTGCCGTGTTCAATGCAGGAGATTCACCGCCCGCCAGGCGCCGAAGTGCTCGGTGACGGTGGTGAGGGGTGATGTTCTTGGCCTGACATGCGGGCCGGAGGCCGGAGACATCCGGGACGCTGACCGGTGTGGTGAGGCAGCGGAAGACCTCCCGGGCGATGGCCGCTTGAGCAGGCGGACGATCTCCTTCTTCGTCGTCCGGCGGCGGACTGCCGGACGACGTACTCGCGGTGCGGGCGTCGCTGGACATGCGGTCGAGAGCGATGCGGTAGAGGGCGGAGTTCGGTCCGCGGTCGCCGCCGCGGGAGAGACGGTGGCGGTTGGTCCTGCCGTTGGATGCGGGGACGGGTGCGACGCCGCAGAGGGCCGCGAAGGATGCCTCCGTGGCGAGACACACACCGACGGGAAGAAGGAAACCGCCACCGCCTTCTGGAAACGGGCACACGCCTACTTCACCGAGTGCGGGATCACCGTGGAACGAGTGCTGACCGACAACGGCTGCTGCTACCGCTCACGCGGCTGGCGCGGCGCCCTGGCAGCAGCCGGGATCACCCACAAGCGAACCCGGCCCTACCGGCCCCGGACCAACGGCAAGGTCGAACGCTTCAACCGCACCCTGCTGAAACTCGTTGATGGCTGCGACCAGCGCGGTTGCTTCGTAGCGGACGGCGAGTCCGTCGTACCGGGTGGCGACGGCCCGGTGGCGCTTGAGCCGGTGATCCCGCACTCGACCGCGTGCCGCTGCTTGTAGTCGTCCTTGTCGAACTTCGGCGGCCGCCCGCCACGCGATCCGCGCCTGAGACGGTTGCGGACCCGGTCCGCCGGAACCGGGATGGTGGCCTTGATCCCACGCCTGCGCAGGTAAGGGCGGTTGCCACGGGAGTCGTACGCCTTGTCGGCCCGGACCCGGGCCGGCCGCTTGCGCGGCCTTCCGAGCCCCAGCCGGGGAACCCGGGTGGCTTCCAGGACCGGCTCGAACTGCGGGGAGTCGCCCCCGCTGCCCGGCCGTGATCACGACGGACAAGGGCTTTTGCCCCTGCTCGACCGCGAGGTGGATCTTGCTGGTCAGTCGGCCGCGGGAGCGTTTGAGGCCGTGGTCGGCCGGCTCGACGAAGACCCCGCCGGGCGGCTCCTTCTGCAGGTCCCCCTTTTCGCTGCCCCGGCGGCGTGCTGATGGGCCCGGCAGACGGTGGAGTCGACGTTCACGTCCCAGGTGATCAAGCCCTTCGCATCGGCCTCGGCCTGGAGCCGGGTGAGGATCCTCGCCCAGGTGCCGACCCGCTGCCAGCGCCGGAACAGGTCATAGACCCGGTCCCACGGCCCATAGCGTTCGGGCACGTCCCGCCAGGGAGCACCAGTCCGCGTCCGCCACCGCATGCCGTCTATCAACTGCCGCCGCGTCCACACCCGCGGCCGACCCGGCTTGGTACCCGTCGGCAGCAGGGGCTCAAGCCGGGCCCACTGGCCGTTCGTCAGATCCCCACGTCCCACAACACGTGATCATCAACGAACAAGATCCGCTTTCCCGACGGACCCTAGACGTCGCTGGTGTCGGTTGGTGCTGCCTCGCCGAGCATGGCGAGGGTCAGCACGTTGCCGGAGATGCCCCAGCCGCCGTCGGCGACCTCTTCGACCAGCACCATGGTGTTGTTGCGGGCGCGTTCGCCGTAGAGCTCGACGTACAGCTCGGTGGTGCGGGTGACGATCTCCTCCTTCTGCTTCGGGGTGAGGGTCTTCTCGGGGACCTTGAAGTTCGCGAAAGGCATGGCTGGGCGTTCCTTCTCTCAGTGGGGCGATACAGGGAGCTGCCTGCGGTGAGCAGGCTGTCCAGTCCGATGCGGCGGAAGAAGTCGGCGCGGACGCGGTCGGCGACCGCGGAGACGACTTCGCTGCCGTCCCGGCTGGGGTCTATGTGGGTGCGCAGGGGCCGGGTGCCTTGCTCCATCGCGACCAGACGCGCGACGGCTTCAGCGACGTCGGCCACGTCGGCGTCCGAAGGGACGAGCGCGGCCAGGCGCTTGACCAGATCGTCCATCAGGGGTCGGTGACGCTGGTCGTAGGCTTCCGCACAGCCGACGTCGGCGGGGGCGCCGGCGTTGGCGAAGTGGTTGGTGCCGGTGGTGAACGCGCCGGGCACGACGATCGCGCTGTCGATGCCGAACGGGAGCACCTCGGCGGCGTAGCTGACGGCCAGGGCGTCCATCGCGGCCTTGGCGGCGAAGTACGGGGCCAGGAATGGGGGGCAGCCGCCACGAGATCTGGAGCTGCCGATCCACACCAGCAGCCCTGAGCCCTGCTCACGCAACTTCGGCAGGGCGGCGCGGTTGACGCGCTGGGTGCCCAGAACGTTCACGTCGTACAGGTCCGCGAACTGCTCGGCGGTGAACGCCTCGGCGGCGCCCAGGACCATGTGCCCGGCGTTGTGCACGACCACATCCAGCTGGCCGCGCTCGGCGAAGACCCGGTCGACCGCGGCGTCGGCGGAGTCCTGGGAGGTGACGTCCAGCTCGACGGCGTGTACGTCGATCCGGTGGCTGGTGCCGTAGCGCATCAGGTCGGCCGCTGCGGTCGCGTTGCGAGTCGCGATCTGGCGGATGCCCGCGTACACGGTGTGGCCGGCGAGGGCCAGAGCACGCACGCACAGTGCCCCGATGCCGCTGGAGGCCCCGGTGACGAGGATGACCTTCCCTGTTCCATCGTTCCTCATGACAGGGCCCTTCGTTGATCTGCACGGGTGACTGCGGGCGGTTCAGATGATTCCGCCGTTGGCGCGGATCACCTGTCCGTTGATCCAGTGGCCGGCCGGGGAAGCCAGGAACGCGACGACCTCGCTGATGTCGGCCGGGGTTCCGAGGCGCTCCAGCGGGGGCTGGGCGGCCAGGCGGGCGATGGTCTCCTCGTCCTTGCCGTCCAGGAACAGGGCGGTGGCCGTGGGGCCGGGCGCGACGGTGTTGGCGGTGACGTCCCGGCCCCGCAGCTCCCGGGCCAGGATCAGCGTCAGCGCCTCGACCGCGCCCTTGCTGGCGGCGTACGCGCCGTAGCCCGGGAAGGCCAGCCCCACCACGGACGTGGAGAACATCACGATCGCGCCGCCGGGGCGCACACGACGGGCGGCCTGCTGGACGACGACGAACGCGCCGCGGACGTTGGTGCGGTGCAGGTCGTCCAGCGCGGCCAGGTCCAGCTCGGCGATCGGAGCCAGGTGCATCCGTCCGGCCGCGTGCACGACGACGTCGACGCCACCGAACTCCTCTTCGGCCGCGTCGAACAAGGCCGCGACTGCGTGTTCGTCGGCGACGTCTGCGCGTACTGCGATCACCCGACCGCCGTCGGTGACGGACTCCTTCACGGCTGCCTCGGCCTCGTCCTTGTTACCGGCATAGCCGACCACGACGGCGTACCCGTCGGCGGCCAGCCGGCCGACGGTCCGGCGGCCGATGCCACGAGAGCCGCCGGTGACGATCGCGACACGGGGTGAGGCGGAGGGCTGGGCCGAGGCAGCGGTCCCGTCGAGGGCAGTGGGGATGGGCATAGCTGACTCCTGTGGTGGATATCGGTCGGGCCGCGGCCTTGCCGTTGCCCTGCTGCGTCCTCCACGATCGGCCGGTCACCCCTCCCTGGCCAGGGCTGCGTTTACCCAGGGGATGCCACCCCCTGGCTGCTCTCTGGCGTACGAGCGACCATGGAGGGGTGAACCTTCCAGAACTCGGCGCCTTCCTCAGGACACGCCGCGACCGCATCCGCCCCGCCGAGGTCGGTCTCCCCCAAGGCCCGCGCCGGCGCGTCCCCGGGCTGCGCCGCGAGGAAGTCGCCCAGCTGGCAGGACTGTCAGCCGACTACTACACCGAGCTGGAACGCGGCAGCGCAAAGAACGGGGTGCAGCCCTCAACCCAGACCCTGGCCGCCCTCGCCCGGGCCCTGCGCCTGAACGGCGACGAGCGCGACCACCTGTTCCACCTGGCCGAACGGCCGGTCCCCCCGTCAGTACACGGACCCTCGGCACACGTGCAGCCCGCGCTACTCGGACTCCTGGACCGGCTGTCCAACACCCCCGCGCGCGTCATCACCGACCTGCACGAAACCCTGGTGGAGAACGACCTGGCCCTGGCCCTGCTCGGCGAGTCCCCGGCACACCGCGGCCCGTCGGCGAGCTTCGTGTACCGCTGGTTCACCGACCCACAGGCGCGCGAGATCTACCCGCCCGAGGACCACCCGCACCACTCCCGGGTGTTCGTGGCCGACCTCCAAGCGGCGGCCGCCCGGCGCGGCCGGGACGCGGAGGCCACGAAGATGGTCGCCGCGCTACGCCGCCGCAGCCAGGAGTTCGCAGCCCTCTGGGACACCCATGACGTCGCGGTGCGCCGCATGGACCACAAGAGGATCGTCCACCCCATGCTCGGCGTCATCGAACTCGACTGCTACAACCTCCTCAGCGAGGACGGACGGCAACGCCTGCTGTGGTTCACCGCCCCGCCCGGAAGCCCGGGAGCCGAGCAGCTGGAACTGCTGTCTGTCGTAGGGACCCAGGAGCTGAGCGTCACGGAGGGCATGGCCGCGGAGAGGTACACGAAACGGAAAAGCGGCCCTGACACCGCAGGTCAGAAAGTGTCCGGCCCGGACGCGTAGGGAGCGACCGTCACCGACCGAGCCTCGGGCCATGCGGCCGCACCCCGATCGCCGGGAAGGCCAGGAAGCCGGGCCGGCTACTCGCGGCGGGCGAGTTCCTCGGGGGTGGGCACGTGCCAGGTGACGTACGGCCGGCCGCGTCACCGCGCCTGGAGGCGTACCAGCGGCTGCTGAAGGGGTGGGCGGCGAAGCTGCCTGCTGGCCAGGAGTCAGTTCCAGAAGCGAAAGGCGCTGAGAGGGGGTCTGCCTCATTCCGCCCGCCGATCTGCGGGACGCCGGAGCCGTGAGTGAGCACAACGAGGATCCGGGGCACGACGCCGAACCGGCGCGGGGACACCGCTCACTGCGGCCCGCGCCCGGGAGATGAAGGCCGGGCTGCGCGAGGCGATGGACGACGTCCGGCGCTCCGTGGCGGTGCACGCCGCCCGGGTCCGCGACGCGCACGCCGCCCGGGTCTGGCTCCCGCTGAGCCGAAGCACGGTAGTTGTCACATAGGCACCGGCCGCGAAGGCCCTCGCTGCCCTGCCCGAGCATGTCGAAGACATGGTGTGGGACATCCTGGACGCCGCCGCCAGCGACCCGTGGGGATTTCAGCAAAGGACCCTCCCTTGCCGCGTCCACGCCGCGCCCTCGCCGTCACGAGTTCCCTGCTCCTTGCCGCCTCAGGCGTCCTTCTCGCCGTCGCCCCCAGCGCAAGCGCGGCCACCTGCCCGCATTACAGGGTCACCAACATTCAGGGCGCCAAGGCGGAGTACCGTCTGGCCTGCAACGGCGGGAAGCTCCGTGTCTACGGCTGGGTCAAGGACACCCGCGCTGAAGGCGACTTCGCCGTACTCCACATTTATGCGGGCAACGGCGCCTCCCGCAGCGTGTTCGCCAGCGGCTGGGGTGTCGTGGAGCACTTCGACTACACCTTCGCCAGGACCAGGTCGGCAGAGATCCGGCTGAGCCTGGACAACTGATCACACGGCCGGGCCGTGCCGCGACTACCGCACAATTGTTCCAATTGTCACTCGATGGGGTTATGAGGGTGTGAAAAGCGGATCGTGTAGTCATGCTCAGACCAGCAGGGTTGCGAGTCAGCGGCTACTGCGCGCGAACGACAATGCAGGGGGTCGGCATCATGGCAGACGCAGCGCGGAGCGGATCACGCCTGGACGAGCAGGCGGTTTTGCTTGTGGCGGGTCTGGCGGATCTTGCGGTGAGCGCCGTGAGCTCTGCCGTCGGGACGGTGCAGGGGATGCTGCGCCGTTCCGACGGGCGTGAACTGGCGCAAGATGCCCAGCAGGATCTGATGTCCCGGGGCCGTCTCGTGCTGGACCGCTATGCCGCCGCGCCCGTCCCGCACCTGGAGGTGCTCGCTCAGCACGTTCTTTCCCGGCAGGCGGCATCTGGTGGCGATGTCTGAGCGCTGGGATGCGGTCGAATTCAAAGCACGCGTCGATGTTCTGCTGGCTGACTTCCTGGCGGAGGAGGCCAGGCAGCTTCTCGCGATCGACGAGGTGCTGAATCCGGTGGCGGAGCAGCTGCAGGTGGCTGCCGGGCATGGCAAACGGTTGCGAGCGGCTTTCTGCTACTGGGGATGGCGCGCGGCCGGCCAGCCCGACAGCGATGCCCTGGTCCGCGCGGCAGCCTCCATGGAATTGGTCCATGCGGCGGCTGTTGTCCACGACGACATCATCGACGACAGCCCACTGCGTCATAACCTTCCAACCGTTCACATCGCCTTGCAGGCTCCTTTGGCCGGGCGACTGAAGAGCCGGGCTGCTGCCCGCTCCCTGGCGATGCTGGTCGGCGATCACCTGATGGCGCTGGCGGGTCAGTTGTTCGCGACCAGTGGCTTGCCCGCCGCCTACCTGGCCCGGGCCAGACCGATGTGGGCGGAACTCGCTCGTGAGCTCATCGCCGGTGAATGTCTGGAGATCCTGAGCACCGGGACGAGCCCGGACATGGACGTGTCCATGAAGGTCGTGCGCTACAAGACCGCGAAGTACACCGTCGAGCAGCCGCTGCTCATCGGCGGCCTGCTCGGTGGCGCTTCCCCCGGGCTGAGGGACGGCCTGTCTGCCTACGGGCTGCTGCTGGGGGAGGCGTTTCAGCTGCGTGACGATCTACTGGGCCTCTTCGGCGAACCTGGTCACACGGGCAAGGCCAGCCTGGACGACATCCGCGGCCACCGGCCCACCGCCCTGTTGGCCAAGACCTGGCAGGCTGCCCTTCCCGCACAGCGAGAGCGTCTGGCCGGTGTGCTGGGACGCCGGGACCTCACCGAAGAGCACCTGCATGACGTGCGCGAGCTGATGGTGGCAGTGAAGGCACCGGAGCAGGTCGAAAAAATGATCCATGCGCGTGTCCAGGAAGCCATCCGTCATCTCGACGAACTCGACCTTCCTCACTCAGCGCGGCAGGCCTTGACAGCCCTCGCGGGATCCGCCACTGACCGTCGCCACTGACCCAGGAACGGCTACCAGCGCAAGCTGTGCGGCCGGCCGAAAGGACCGCTCTGTCATGACCTACACCGAAGCCTCGATGGACGCCCTGCGCCAATCCGGCGACGACCTCGCCGACGCCGTCGTCGCCACCCTCTTCGAGCGAGGAGAGGTAGGCAAGTTCAACACCTTGATGCGCTACGTGTCCACCGCTGGCGCGCCACTGCCCGAGGGGCTGCCGGACGTCGCGCGCGAATACCTGCAGAAGACCAGCGTGCCTCCCGCCTGGGTGGACTGGGCGGAAATGGAAAAGGCGCGGCTGTTCTTCATCGACAACAACGTGCACATCTCCACCGCGCTGTCGTTCGCCTCCATGCCCGCCTGCTACGTCGTCCCGCACGTGGCCAAGCTGCTGTCAGCCACGCACGGGCTGAACTACCCTTCCAAGCGCATGGCGGAGACCGGCCAGTTCACCGTCTACCTCATGCAGCCCGACGCCTTCGAAGCCGGCAGCCGCTTCATCCCCTCCGCGCAGAAGGTGCGCCTGCTGCACGCCTCCATCCGCCACCACTTGAAACGGGAAGACCAGTGGGACACCGAGACGTTGGGCGTGCCGATCTGCCAGGAGGACATGATCGGTGGCCAGATGTTCTTTTCCCTGCTCGTCCTGGACAGCCTGCACCGACTGAACATCCACATGTCCAACGAAGGCGCCGAAGCCTATTTCTACGCTTGGCGTGTGGTCGGCGCGATCCTCGGTGTCGACCAGGACGCCGTACCCAAAACGCTTGAAGAGGCCCGGCACTTCCTCGACCTCTACATGCTCCGCCACATGGGCCCGTCCGACGAGGGCGTCAACTTGACCCGGCAGCTGATCGACCTCTACGAGGAAGTCGTCCCCGGCACGTTCTTCGACCCCATCGTCTCGGCCCTCATCCGCTACCTGATCGGCGACACCTGCGCCGACTGGCTCCATGTGCCCCGCACCGCCTGGGACAACGTGGCCAAGGCCGTCCCCACTCTGCTCGGCGTCCTGGAAAACGTCGAGGACCGTTCCCCGGTCGCTGCCTGGGCCCTGGACCGCCTCGGCCACCTCACCTCCGTTCTCGAGCTGTCCTCCCTCACCCGCGGACGCGTCATGCACTACGCCATCCCCGAACAGCTGAAGAAGGACTTCGGCATCACCGGCAGCGTGCCGCGCACCCACCGCTGGACTCCGCCGGCATCCACTCTCGCGACCTGACAACGTGCCCGAAAGCGGCCGGGCTGGCGCGCGACACGGGTTTCTAAGAGCTGACCACCCGCACGGTGAACAAGCAGCGCGCACGGTCCGGCGAGACCAAGTCGTCGAGCAGCAGCTCGACGAAAGGCAAGGCGCCGTCGCAGCGCGGTTACCGACGAGCCGACTTCCTGCAGCTAGCGGCGCGGCCACCGCCCGAACGGCCTCCTGGACAGCACCGGCTCCTGCCGCGTTGCAAGACCAGCTCCTCTACGGCAGTGGCAGTTCTGGGCTCCGGCTCGACTTTTGTGAAGTCTGCTGGTGCTCTACCCGTCGGGCAGCCGCCGGTTCCGGGCCGGCCAGGTCAGGTGTCCGCAGACGATCGGGG
Organism: Streptomyces harenosi; assembly: GCF_011008945.1. Taxonomy (GTDB): domain Bacteria; phylum Actinomycetota; class Actinomycetes; order Streptomycetales; family Streptomycetaceae; genus Streptomyces; species Streptomyces harenosi. The sequence goes on along the minus strand of NZ_WYCT01000037.1, from coordinate 18,186 downwards.
CGTGGACATCCTCGCCCCGGTTCACAGAGGTCGAGCCAGGACAGGAAACGGCGGGCACAGGCAATGCGTGCCTATGCGGCGAGCGTCTCCTCGCTCCGAGCGACGTTGACACGCGCCGCGGCGTACTGCTCGAGCAGCGCATCGGCTTTGAGCAGCGCCTGCTCGACGGTGCGGGCTCCGGTCATCACGCACAGGGTGTACGTGGAGTCCTCGAGAGTCCGGCTGGTGCGGCCGGTGGGGTGCACGTCATGTTCGATACGCGCCTGAGCAAACCGGGCCAATACGGCGCGCAGTTCCTTCTCCACCGGAAGGATCACGGTGATACCTCTCCCTTCGAGCCCGTCATGGCGGTCAGCCGCCCCGCGAGGAACCGGCCGTGCTCATGACGCCTGGCATCGCGGCTCACCACCGGGCCGCGCCGAACAAACCTCCAGATGCCCCGCATCGCGAGGGACATTCCCCCGTACTTCCTCTGCCTCGACGCGACCCCGACGCATGACTGCGCGATGACGCCGCTCTCGCAGGTCCTCCACTCTGCCGGGCCCGCCCCGTCCGGCACCCCAACCGAGGCGATCGGCCTCTCGCCGACGCATCGGACGGGGCCTTCGCCTCGCACCACTGGCCGGTCCGGGGCCGCAGGCGGATCGCCCGCTTCCTGTCCGGGCAGCGCGACCTGTACGCCCATCTGCCGCCCGCGCAGGCGGCGAGCAGGACCGCCACCACCGTGGTTCCCGGGCCACGCGCCGCATGTCCGGCCGTACCGCCCCCTGTCCGCTCGGAGCGGGCTGCCGCCCAGTGAAGTGCCGCCCGGCACCGGCTGCGCGTCCGGCGACCGGCAGCGCCGGCGATTCGCGCCCACAGCCCCGTGCCGGCACGCGCACACCTCACCCGAACGGCCCGGCCCTCGTGGCCGGAAGCCGCCGGGAAGCGGAAGGTCGAAACAAGCGCGGCGGGCCGCCCGGACGCCGCCCGCCACGGGAGAACGGAGGGCGACCATGTCCGCACAGCCCCACCCGGGAGCGCCGTCCGGCGGTCACACCCCGCCTCCCACCGCGAAGAGTGCCTGGGCCACCGGCGGTGCCGCCTTCGCCGGCGTCCTGCTGCTCCTCAACGGCATCCTGGCCGTCCTCCAGGGCATCGCCGCGATCGCCGAGGACGACGTCTACACCCGCATCGGCGACTACGTCTACAGGATCAACCTCACCGGCTGGGGCTGGATCCTGCTGATCCTCGGGGTCATCGCCGCCGCCGTCGGCTGCGGCATCCTCACCGGCGCCGCCTGGGCCCGGGCCGCCGGCATCGCGCTGGCGTCGCTGGGCCTGATCGCGCAGTTCCTGTTCCTGCCCTACCAACCGCTGTGGTCGATCATCATGATGGCCATCGACGTGTTCGTGATCTGGGCCCTCGCCACCCACCAGCCGGAGACCGCCCGCCGCTGACACGCCGGCCACGTCGGCCACGCCGGCCCGCCACCGCGGTGGTCCTGGCTCCGCCCCCCGTCACCGCGTCCGTCACGGGCTGCTGCGACGGCAACGGCAGCGCTGCACACCCCCGGCAGGGCGAACGGCGGGCCCTGAACGCGTTCGAGCCGGACCAGGCGCCCCCTTGAGGCCGAGGTGGCTCAGGTCGGCTCCGGAGTCGTCAGCCGTGCAGCATGCCCACGCCAAATGAGCGGTCGTCGTGGTCGCCGCCGGCACCGACGGAGCGAGCACCCGTCACCAGACCGGATCGCAAGGTCCGCCTCAAGGCCGCACCACGCATTCGAGCGGTGCCCGGCAGCGTGCGTGCTGCCGGGCGCCCGATGCAGCCCTCACTGTGCCGTGGGACGTCTCCAAGCTCCGTGTCCACGTCGACCTCCAGGTCACGGCCTGTCCGGCAGCCCTCGCCATTGGGGGCTTCCGGGACGGGGCCCACCCGTCCGGAGCGCCCAGACCACACATTCGTGTGCATGTGAACCATTCGATGGTGGGGGATCGCCTGGTTGTTCGCCGCGGGGCCCGCCGCCGAGGTCGCGACATGGGGGCGGTGAGCACTTCGCGTGAACGGTCCTGTCGCGGGACGAGGCCGGGGCCCGGCTCTCGTTCCTCCGAGCGCGGGCGGGGCGGGGATAGAATGGAGGGGCACATACTCCCGTCCGGGGCCGTGGTTTCCTTCCGGTCCCCGACGGGTCCGGGCGGTCATGTCGCTCCGCGCCGCGCCGACGTTCCTCTCGGATCGGCTCGACATCCGGTACGCGAGCCCTTGCCGGACGGGACAGGGCGACACCGATGCCCAGTCCGCCGCCTCACGTACGCACATCGGCCTTGCGGGACCCACCGCGTACGGAGATGCCCGAACGTCACACCGTCTGAAGAGGCTCGTCATGACCAACCCGCAGCAAACGGACCCTGCCCCGGCAGTGCGCCTCATCTTCGAGTACGAGGGCGATTCGGTACGCCTCGTCTCCCAGCAGCCGGTCGACACAGCCGTCAGCAGCTTCGAGACCGACGCCACGACGCGTCCCGGCGACTACGTCGTGGAGACGCGAGACGACTACGGGAAGCGCCTCGCCCGTGTCCCCGCCCGGGAAGCCTTCCGGGGCAGCGCCGAGGTCTTCCCCGAGGATCAGAAGGAGCCGATCACCCGGGTGGACGTGGAGGCACGGGGCGCGTTCACCGTGATCGTGCCCGCACCGGCCGAGGCCGTCCAGGTCGCCGTGGTCCATGTCGACCCTCCGGAGCGCGAGCCACGGTCCGAAGACATCATCGGTCCGCCTGCCGAAGTGAGGCAGGACGTCGACCTCGCCACCTTTCAGCTTGAGCGATAGGGGACCGCGATGACCACCTCCGACGGCTCCGTCCAAGGCCGCACCCAGATACACGGAAGAGCACCGCGCAACCGGGCGTTCACCGTCGTGCTGCTCGGTGACGGGTTCACCTCCACCCAGCAGACCGACTTCAACACCGCCTGCACCAACTTCGTCACCGCGCTGACCACCACCCCGCCGTACGACAAGATCGGGAGGTCGCTCAACGTCTGGCGGGTCAACGTCACGTCCACCGACTCGGGCGCCGACGACCCGGCCGGTGCCGGCGGCACCGGCGCGACGGCCCGCACGTACTTCGACTCCACCTTCGGCGCGAACAACATCAGACGGCTCCTGGTCTGCAACAGCACGACGGTGCTCCAGACGGCCGCCGCCCAGGTCCCGGAGTTCACTGTCGCGATCGTCGTGGTGAACTCCACGATCTACGGCGGAAGCGGCGGCTCCATCGGCACGTACTCCCTCGCGTCCGGGGCGACCGAGATCGCCATTCACGAGCTCGGCCACACGGCGTACGGTCTGGCCGACGAGTACGCGTGCTACGCCTGCACCAGCGGCGAGACCGGGCACGACGTCCACCCGACCGGTGAGCCGACCGAGCCGAACGTCACGCAGAACACCAGGCGCGACACACTGAAATGGGGCTGGGCGGTCGACCCGGGCACGGCGCTGCCCACGATGTCCAACCCGAACTGTGCGACGGTGGATTCACGGCCGAGCACGGTTCCCGCCGGCACGGTCGGCTGCTTCGAGGGGGCGCACTACTACCACTGCGCCGCCTTCCGGCCCGAACACGGCTGCAAGATGCGGAATCTGGGCGTCCCGTTCTGTCAGGTCTGCAGTCAGGTGATCCGCGCCCGGACGAAGGTGACCAAGAACATCTGCGCCCTGACTCCGAGCAGGAACGCGGTCTACCGGTACGACGGTTCGGGAACCTCCTGGACGAAGATCGGCGGCCCCGCCGGCCAGCTCTATGCCGGCGGCTGGGGGCTCGTGGCCACCAATCCCAGTTCCGGTGACCTGTACCGCTACCTGGGTACGCCCGACAGCTGGCAGCACATCGGCAGTGCCGGTGCGCAGTTCGCCGTCACCAACGACACGGTCTACGGGCTGACCCCGAGCAGGAACGCCGTCTACCGCTACGACGGCTCCGGGCTTGCCTGGACCCGGATCGGCGGCCCGGCCGGCCAGCTGTATGCCGGCGGCTGGGGGCTCGTGGCCACGAATCCCAGTTCCGGTGACCTGTACCGCTACCTGGGTACGCCCGACAGCTGGCAACACATCGGCAGTGCGGGTGCGCAGTTCGCCGTCACCAGCGACACGGTCTACGGGCTGACTCCGAGCAGGAACGCGGTCTACCGGTACGACGGTTCGGGAACCTCCTGGACGAAGATCGGCGGCCCGGCGGGCAACCTCTACGCAGGGGACTGGGGGCGAGGGCTCCTCGCCACGAATCCCAGTTCCGGCGACCTGTACACCTACCTCGGCAGGCCCGACAGCTGGCGGCTCACCGGCAGTGCGGGTGCGCAGTTCGCCGTCGCCAGCGACACGGTCTACGGGCTGACTCCGAGCAGGAACGCCGTGTACCGGTACGAGGGTTCCGGACTGGCCTGGACGAAGGTCGGCGACGCCGCGCACTCCGTGGTCGCGGGCGACATCTAGGAAGGCGCGCGCAAGCCCTGGTGGGCCGACTCGATCGACCTGCGCCGGCACCGCACGGTACCGGGCCGCCGGGTGCCGCGGTCGTCCACCGTCGCTGCCGTCAGCGCTGCCGTCGGACGCGTCCTCATGGACGGCTCGCCATGCCGGTCCACTGATCACCGGTTCCGCCCACCAGCGGACCCGACCAAGCCCACGGCCCTGACCAGTGCAGCAAGCCCCTCGGATCGTGCTCCGGACCGCGGTCCTCAGGGGGCCGTCGGCAAGCTGTGGCGGTGGGGAGACCTCAGGGTGTGGCAGGCGTCGATCCCGCGCTGGATTCCCGCTCGCCAGATCTCACCGGTGGTGGTGACGCGGGCGGCGAGCCGGCGGTACGCCTCCAGGGCGCTCTCCTGCCCGGCAGGTGCCCGGTGGCGACGCGGTACGACCCGCGGGTACCGGGCCCGCCACTCGAGGAGGGCTGCGATGGCGTCGGCCGACGTGTACCAGCACGCGGCCCGGACCTGATGTTCCAGATCCGCCGGAATCCGCAGCGACAGCTGCTCGGGGAAGCCGCCGTCCGGTGAACCGGGCCACCGCCCCGGACTGCGGGCTTCCTCCGGGTAGTCGGGCCAGCAGCAGTCCCACCCCCGCGCTCTCAGCTCGTGCCGCACACCGAAGGTCGCCAACCGGTCCACGGAGTCCAGAAGCTGTTCGCGCTCACGGGCCCGGGACAACTCACGGCGCCGTGCGGCGCGTACGGCTGCGGCTTCCCGGGGGCCGAGGCCGGCCAGATCCCGTCGCTCGTCGTCCGCAAGACCCCTGAACCGGCACTTCTCGTCGCTCAGTAGCTGATGCAGCCTCACCCGAGTGCCGTACGGCAAGCGCACCGTCACAGGGACAGTTCCCTCTACACGCACAGATTCATCATGGCGTATTTAGTTTGCAATTTATGGTTGGCCAAAGCGCATGTGTCGGTCGGAAATTGCTACAAGATGCCAACTGGTAGCGGCGTGGTACACGATGGGGCAAATGGCTGGCCTTTCGGGGCCGCTGCCAGGTCCACAGGAAAGCGAGGACAAAGAGATGGGTAGATCTCTTCTGGTGGTACGGGAGCGGACGGCGCTCCTGCTCCAAGAGGACGCCTTGGCGCAGTGGAGGCAGTTGGAAAACGACCCGCAGCTGCAACTGTCCGAGTTGCTGAGCGCCAGTGCGGCGTCCCTAGCGCTCGACGCGCAAGGGGTGGGAATCGAGACCGCCTTCGGCCTGCAATACGAGGCTGACCTCGAGCGCCCGGTGACCCATCCGGAAACCGGGCAGAGCGTGTCGCAGTATTCCGCGCGCATGCTGTTCGCCGGGCTGTCGGGTCCCGCGGGGACGCGGGTGGGTCTCATATACGGCGACTCCTATCCCACGGCGGAAGCCGCCGCCTCGGGGCAGGGGGGTCAGATCCGGTCCCTCATCGCGCCCGAGGGAGGGGACTGGCAGCGCGCTGAGGAGCACGCTTTCGATCAGGGCAACCTCGTGCCCGCGGACGGCTTCTGGGACGCGTTCAAGCGGTGTCTCGGCGGCTGCGGCAGCACCTGCCTGGCCTCGCTGACCGGGTGCCTCGTGCTGGGCGCTCTGCCCGCGATCGTCGGGTGCCTCGCGGCCACCTGCGGGGCCTGCGCGGCCAAGTGCGCGGCTTGCGCGTTGTGCGACTGCGGCTGGCTCTGCAGGCCTATCGTCGGCTGCTGCGAGCAGTGACAAGGGAGGCCGTGACGTGAAAGCCGTCGTCCACTGGCTGGCCGTGCCGGTCGTACAGCGGGCAGAAAGCGACAGACCGCCCGTGCTCAAGTACGAGGCACCCGAGGGGGTCGTCGTCCGTGACCGTGGGACCGCATATGTCGGGACCACCGACGAGAAGGCCGTCGAACGGCTGCTCGCGCACCCGGATGTCGAGACCCTGAGCGCGGAGAGAAAAAGGCGCGTCGAACTCGTTCCGGGATTGCCCGTTCCCTGGGAAAGCCTCGAACATCAAGTCCTTTCTCTCGGCACCGACCATGGGCGCAGAGGAGTCATCGGCCTGGGCGACGTGATATCCGCCCTCACACGCCGGGCACGCATTCCCGAGTGCGGCGGCTGTGCCAGGCGACGGAAGGGGCTCAACCGCATCACCGTATGGGGCTGGTGGCGCAGACCAGCGCTGCATCTCCAGTCCGGAGGGTGATCCTTCCCCAGCGGCGCCTCGCCCGACAAGGGCGAGGCGCCCTGCATGTGCTGCCCCGGCGGGCCGGCCGGCCTGTCTTCCCCGGCCGCCGCCGGCTCGCGGGGAGGTGCACGGTGCGGCAGGGCGACCGCATGGTGGAGTTCGCGCCAGGGGTTGCTCGGTCGTGGACCTCCCGGACGTCGCCGTCAACGACATCGACCACGGGGGTGTGGAGCACGGAAGGTGCGGGAAGGGCGCCACCTCGCGGGCTGGTGTGCCCGAGGCCTCAGCCGGCGAGTGAGCGCGCGCGTGGCGGATGGCCCGGGCGACGTCGACGGCTCGGATGAGTGGGAAGGCTCAGTTGCGGCCGGTCCAGCCGCCCAGCCGGCCCAGGAGACGCCACACCGGCCGCTCGTGCTGCCGGCCCACGTGCCGCTTCGTCTCCCACGACAGCGCACCGCTGCCGTAGGCACGCCTGGCCAGTCGGTTCACCTGCTCTTCCACGTCCCGCAGATGCTTGCCGATGCGTTGGATTCCCTGGTTGCAGTCCCTGAGCCACAGCACCCCCAGCAGGAGAGTGGCGACGGCGATGTACGCCGAAGGCTCGTGCAGGGAGACACCGCCCGCTCCCATGACGAGGGCAGCGATCACTCCCGAGAAGCCGAGTATCTGCATCCTCGACGCCACACGCTGGGCGATCTCCGCCCGCAACGACTCGTACTCCCGCATGAGCAGAGCGATGATCTCTGCGTCGTGGTCCTGACTGTTCTGCTGCGCCATGTCTCCCCCGGGGGCCGACCGCATCTGCCCCTGGCGTTCCCCCCGCCTTCCCGGGCCAACCCGTATGCGGAGGAAGACCTGCGCACATGGCGTGCCGGGTACGCCGGGACCGGCCGGCCGGCCCCGGCGCGGAACTGCCGCCGGGACCGGCCCCGTAGGGATCGTGCCGCCGGTCAGGCGTGTGTGGGCTGTGTCCGGTCGAGCGTGGGTTCGAGGCGGACGACGATGCCCTTCGAGGTGGGCTGGTTGCTGATGTCGGCGACGCTGTCCAGCGGCACCAGGACGTTCGTCTCCGGGTAGTAGGCGGCGGCCGAGCCCTTGGCGGCCGGGTAGGCCACGACCTCGAAGTTCTCGGCCCGGCGTTCGGAGCCGTCCGCCCAGACGCTCACCAGGTCGACGCGGTCTCCCTGGGCGAGGCCGAGTTCGGCCAGGTCGGCCGGGTTGACGAGCACGACGTGGCGGCTGCCGTGGATGCCGCGGTAGCGGTCGTTGTCGGTGTAGGGGACCGTGTTCCACTGGTCGTGCGAGCGCAGCGTCTGCAGCAGCAGGTGGCCCTCGGGTGCCCGGGGGACCACACGCTCGTTGCAGGTGAACAGGGCTTTGCCGACCTTGGTGTTGAAGACGCCCTCGTTGACCGGGTTGGGCAGTTGGAAGCCCCCGGGCCGGGTCACGCGCGCGTTGAAGTCGTGGAAACCCGGCACGATCCGGGAGATGCGGTCGCGGATGGTGCCGTAGTCGCCCTCGAACTTGTCCCAGGGAATGTCCGCCTTGCCGTCCAGGGTGCGGCGGGCGAGCCGGCACAGGATGGCCACCTCGCTGAGCAGCCGCGGGGAGGCCGGTTCGAGGCGGCCCCGGGAGGTGTGCACCTCGCTCATGGAGTTCTCGACGGTGACGAACTGCTCGCCGTCGGCCTGGACGTCACGCTCGGTGCGCCCCAGGGTCGGCAGGATCAGCGCGGTCTCGCCGCAGACGGTGTGCGAGCGGTTGAGCTTGGTGGAGATGTGGGCGGTCAGCCGGCACGAGCGCATCGCCTCCTCGGTGACCTCGCTGTCGGGGGCGGCGCGGACGAAGTTGCCGGCCAGGGCGAGGAAGACCTTGACACGGCCCTCGAGCATCGCCTTGATCGAGTTCACCGAGTCCAGGCCGTGCGCGCGCGGCGGGTCGAAACCGAACTCCCGTTGCAGGGCGTCGAGGAAGGTGTCCGGCATCTGCTCCCAGATGCCCATGGTGCGGTCGCCCTGGACGTTGCTGTGGCCGCGCACCGGGCAGGCACCGGTGCCGGCGCGCCCCAGGTTGCCGCGGAGCATCAGGAAGTTGACGATCTCCCGGATGGTGGGCACGCCGTGCTTGTGCTGGGTGATGCCCATCGCCCAGCAGACGATGACCCGCCGGCTGCGCAGGACCTCGTCGCGGACCTTCTCGATCTCCTCGCGGGTCAGTCCGGTCGCCGTGCGCACGTCGTCCCAGTCGACGGTGCGGGCGTGCCGGGCGAACTCCTCGAAGCCGCTGGTGTGGGCCTGGATGAAGTCGTGGTCCAGGACGGTGCCGGGCCGGGCGTCCTCGGCCTCCAGCAGCAGGCGGTTGAGGGCCTGGAACAGGGCGAGGTCACCGCCGGGCTTGATGTGCAGGAAGCGGTCGGCGATCTGGGTGCCGCGTCCGACGACCCCGCGCGGCTTCTGCGGGTTCTTGAACCGCCGCAGCCCGGCCTCCGGCAGCGGGTTGACCGCCACGATCCGGCCGCCGTTGCGCTTGGCCTCCTCCAGGGCGGAGAGCTGGCGCGGATGGTTGGACCCCGGGTTCTGCCCGACCAGGAAGATCAGGTCGGCGTGGTGGAGGTCGTCGAGGCTGACGGTGCCCTTGCCGGTGCCCAGGGTCTCGCTCAGGGCGAAGCCGCTGGACTCGTGGCACATGTTGCTGCAGTCGGGCAGGTTGTTGGTGCCGAAGGCGCGGGCGAAGAGCTGCAGGACGAAGGCGGCCTCGTTGCTGGCCCGGCCCGAGGTGTAGAAGACCGCCTCGTCGGGGGAGTCCAGCCCCTTCAGTTCCCGCGCGAGGACGTCCAGGGCGTCGTTCCAGCCGATGGGCTCGTAGTGATCGGAGCCGGGCCGCTTGATCATCGGCTCGGTGAGCCGGCCCTGCTGGTTGAGCCACATGTCGGAGCGGGCGGCGAGGTCGGAGACGCTGTGTTCACGGAAGAAGCCGGCGGTGATCCGGCGCGTGGTGGCCTCGTCGTTGATGTGCTTGGCGCCGTTTTCGCAGTACTCGTTGCGATGGCGCCGGCCCGGGGCGGGGTCCGCCCACGCGCAGCCGGGGCAGTCGATCCCGCCCACCTGGTTCATGGCCAGCAGGTCCACCCCGGTCTTGCGCGGGGAGGTCTGCTCCAGGGAGTACTCCAGCGCGTGCACGACGGCGGGGACTCCGGCCGCCCACTTCTTCGGCGGTGTCACGGAGAGGGTCTTCTCCGGCTCCTCGCCGGGCGGGTTCTGCATCGGTTCGCCTTTCTCTCGTCCGGTACGCGGGTCAGCCGACGGGCCACTGGGCCACGCGGCTCCTGGGCGGTTCCGGGTGATCGTGCTGCACGCGCCCGTTGCGGATGGTGCCGCGCCAGGCTCCGCCCTCCTGCCCCAGCCCCTCGATGAACTGCTTGAAGTTCACCAGTTCGCCGTGCACCAGCCGGGCGATCAGGCGGCCGGCCGGGGCCGATCGGGTGAGGATCCGCGCGGCTCCCCGCGGCTCCAGGAACATCCGGACGGTGATCGCGGTGCCGCCGGACCCCGTCGGCCTGAACTCGACCTCGCCCTGGTGGGAGGGGTTCTGCTCCAGGCCGCGCCAGGCCAGGTAGGCGTCGGGGTCCTGCTCCACGATCTCGACCGCGAAGCGGTGGCGCAGGGGTCCGTAGCCGATGGTCCAGGCGGTCACGGTGGGTCTGATCTGCTCGACACCGCGCACCACGGACGAGAAGCGCGGGAAGGTCTTGAACTGCGTCCACTGGTTGTACGCCGTCCGCACCGGCACAGCGATCTCGACCGTCTCCTCCACGTGCCGCTCCCGCAGCGGACGGCGGCGCGTGACGCCGTCGCCGTCGGTGCGCGTCCCCGGCGTGTCCGGCACGGCCTGCTGGGCGTCGTCTTCGAGCGCCATCGTGGTCTCTCCTTCGGTGCGGGAGCCGGGCGACCGGGCACCCGGTCTCCCCCTCGTGCGTCAGGGCTTCTCTTTCTGTTCCCACATCGCGCGCTTCGAGTACCCGGTGCGCCCAGGTCCCGCACCGTCGCGGTTGCGAGGGGGGCGGGCCCGGTCATGGGCTTGACCTTGACACGGTGAGAAGGTTTCCACTTGGGTCCAGGAGGTGGTTCCGATCCACACGACCCACGTAGCCCCGCAGGACGCCCGGGTGGCCGGCGCCCTGTGCGCCGACGACCCGTCCGTCCGGCTCCAGGCGGCCCTGGCGGCCGGCTCGAAGGCCGACCCCGCCTTCTTGGAGACGCTCATCGAGCGGTGCGCCGTCGAGCCGGACTTCTTCGTGCGGGACATGCTGTCCTGGGCGCTGACCCGCCTGCCGCCGCGGATCACCCTGCCCCGGATCCGCCAGGAGCTCGGCTCCGAGCGCCCGCGGGCCCGCAGCCAGGCGCTGCACACGCTGTCCAAGATCGGTGACCGGAGCACAGGGGCCTGGATCACTCGCGACATGCTGCGTGACCCCGACGACGAGGTCGCGCGGACCGCGTGGCGCGTCGCGGTCCTCCTCGTTCCCGAGGACGAGGAGGAGGTGAAGGCCCTGGCCGAGGAACTGGTCGCGCAGCTCGGCCGCGGTGATCGCAGCGTGCGGCTGAGTCTGAGCCGGGCCCTGGCCGGCCTCGGGGACGTGGCCGAGCCCGCCCTGGAGCGGGCCGCGGAGAGTCCCGATCCGGCGGTGGCCGCGCACGCCCGTGCCACCGAGCTGCTCCGGCAGAACCCGGAGACCGGTTTCGACGCGGCCGTCGAGGAGGCCAGGCGCCTGGTCACGCTCGGTCCGGAGCGAGCCGCCGCCGCGGCAGCCGCTGCCGCCGCCGCTGCGGCGCCGGCCGGCACGGGGGCCACGGAAGCCGCCGGGAAGACCGAGACCGCCGAGGCCGCGCAGGAAGCGGGGGCCAGGGAGGAAGCGAGGATGGTGGAGGCAGCGGGGGCCAGGGAGGAAGCGGGAATCGTGGAGGATGCGGGGGCCGCGGAGGAAGCGGGGGCCGCGGATTGCTGATCGGTGAGGTGGCCCGCCGCTCCGGGGTGAGCACCCGGATGCTCCGGCACTACGACGCCCTGGGGCTGGTGCGGCCGACGGGCCGCACCGTCGGCGGTTACCGCGAGTACTCCGCCGCGGACGTCCGCAGGATCTTCCAGGTGGAGAGCCTGCGGTCGCTCGGGCTGTCGCTCAAGCAGATCGGGCGCGCGCTCGAGGATCCGGCCTTCACGCCGTCCGCCCTGGTCGGCGACCTCATCCGGTGGACAGAGGAACGTCTGGCCCGGGAACGGGAGCTGCTGGAGCGGCTCCGCGCGATCGACGCCTCGGCGCCCGGTGACTGGCAGGACGTCCTGGGCACGGTCGAACTCATGCGGGCACTGGACTCGAGCAGCGCCGCGCGCAGACAGCAGGCGGTGCTGGCGCGGCCGGAGGGCCGGCCCGTCCCCGCCGAGCTGCTGGCCGGGGCGGTCCTGGCCGAATCCGACCCGATCGTCGGGGGAGCCCTGCGCTGGGCGCTCGCCCGATCGGGCGGCGACGGCGTGGCTGCACTGGCCGCCGGCGCCCGCTCGGAGGACGCCGAGGTCCGGCGGCGCGCGGTGCTGGCGATCGCCGGGACGCCCCGGGCGCCGGGCGCGGCCGCGGTGCTCACGGAGGCTCTCGCGGACCCGGACCCCCTGGTGCGCGGGCCCGCCGCCCTGGCTCTGGGCGGACTGGGCGTGGCCGCGGCCGTGCCCGTACTCGTCGGCATGGTGGTCGAGGGCTCCCGCGACGTGGAGGCGGCGGAGGCGCTGGGAACGCTGTCCCGGGACCCCGACTGCGCGGACCGGATCACGGCCGCCCTGGCCGACGAACTCGCCGCGCCCACCGCGGACCCCGCCACGCGGATCCGCCTCGTCCAGGCGCTGGTCGAGCTCGCGGGAACCACCGGGCGGCAGGTCCTGCGCCGGCTGGCCCGGGACGGTGACCGCACCGTCGCCCTCGTCGCCTCGGCCCTGGCCCGGGTCCTCGACGAACGGTCTCGGCCTCCCGAAGACCGTACCGGCGGCGACTCCTGAGCGCCCCACCGGGACGTGCCGGTCGCCGAACCCCGGCGAGCGGCTGTGACCTGCGGGCTTCACCCCTCCAAGGGCCCCGCGGAAGACTTGCCCGGGACCCGGAGACGCGGACGGTGGCCGCGCCGCCGGCACGTCCGCGCAACCGCGCGGCGGTGGCACGGCCACCCGTCCCGGCCACCCGTCCCGGCCACCCGTCCCCTCCGCCCGTCCCGGCCATCGCATCGGCGCCCCGTGCGGTCACGGCCGCAGCCGCGGCCTCACCCCGCGGCCTGGGCGAGCAGGGCGGCGAAGTTGCGGGCGTAGGCGTCGTGCGTCGTGGCACCCTCGACGCGCAGCAGCGCCTCGTCGTTGTCGCGCAGGGACGAGTAGTCCAGGTTGTGCGAGCCGGTGAAGGTCCACTTGGTGTCGGGGTGGCCGGCGTAGTTGCCCTCGACCAGGAGGTATTTGGAGTGGACCAGATAGCCGCGGCGTTGAGCCGCTTCAGCGTCAGGTTGGCACGTCCGCCGAGGCCGGCCGCGTCGTTGCTGTCGGCGTACACCACCTGGACCGAGCACCCCTGGGCCAGGGACGCCAGGGCGCCGGCGACCTCGTCACGGTGCAGCGCGAAGGCGGCCACCCGCACGACGGACCTGTGCGTGGCCGTGCCCACCGTGGTGTTGCCCGTGCAGGAGACGTTGCGGAGGATGTCGACGACGATGTCCCCGGTCTTCTGCGGAAAGAAGTAGTACTTCTCGGTCCCCACCTTGGCGTTGACGGAGTGGTCGTCGCTCTTCCGCTCCGCCACCAGCTCGTTGAAGTATCCCGCGTACGCCGTGTACAGCTCGGTGTTGCCGACCCGGGTGTAGGCGTTGTTCCAGTACTTGGCGACGTTGACCGGGGTCTGGTTCGCCGAGGTCTGGATGACCACGTCCTCCGCCACGCCCGCGTCGCCGACGCGGGAGAAGGTGAAGAACTTGTTGTGGTTGATGGCGTTGGTGCCGCCGGTCGCCACACAGGCGCCGCCGGTGGCGCAGACGTGGACGAAGGAACCGGCGGACTCGTCCGTTCCCAGCCCGGCGATCAGGCTCCGCGCGGCGGCCGAGTCGCTGTACGACGCGTCCAGCACCACCCGGACGCCCACCCCTCGGGCATGGGCGGCCAGCAGCGCGTCCGTGTAGTCCTGGTCCGTCAGGGCGTACAGGGCGGCACGGATCAGCCGTCCGCTCTGGGTGTCGCCGATCGCACCGATGATGTGGTTCTTGACGGCGTTCTGCTCCGCGCTGGTCCCCTTGGGGTTGTTGAACACCGCTCCCGTGCTGAGGGGGGCGGCGTCCACCGCGGCCGCAGTGCCGGGGCCCGGCAGGACGGCCGCGCACGCGAGCAGGAGGGCGGCGCACAGGCGCCGGTGGGCTCCGATCGGGATCACTCCTTGGTACGAGAGGGCCGCGGGCGCTTCCTGGGCGCCCGCGGCCGGCGGAGGGGAAGGAGGAGGCGGCCGCCCCCGGCGGGGGAGCGGCCGCCTCGTCACACGGTCAGGAGATGGCCTTGATCGTCTGCCATCCGGTGGTTCCCACGACCGTGGGGGCGCCCACCGGGCCGGTCTTGCGGCCCGGCAGGAACTCCAGCCCCGCCGAGGTGTTCGACGTCGTCGTCCACAGGTCCGAGACGCCGTCGCCGTCCGAGTCGCCGCTCGCGGTGATCAGCGGACGGGCGGTCGTCGTCCACCCCGTGGCGTACGCCGTGCGGTAGGCCGGGGCGCCCAGGGACGCGGGGTCGGTGCCGCCGTCCGGGACACCGTCGCCGTCCGCGTCGCCCCGGCTGCGGCCGTGGTACAGCCAGACGTCACCGGTGGCGGTGTTCCGGGCGACGAGGTCGACGAAGCCGTCGCCGTCGACGTCACCGGGGGAGGCGAGCTGCATCCCGCCCCAGCCGGAGTTGCCGATCAGGTAGCCCGACTCCACCGTGCCGCCCGTGTAGCCGGGCAGGAACCAGAGCTGGTCGCCGATGACCGCGACGAAGTCGGGGTTGTACGCCTCCGCGTTGGGGGTGATGTCGCCGACGGAGACGATCTGCCTGATGGCCGCCGTGTCGGTCGCGACGTCGGTCTCCGGGTCCGGGAAGACGTAGACCTGCTGCTTGGTGTCCTCGGTGAACTCGCCCTGGCCGTTGTTGGGGTAGAGCCACAGCTTGCCGTCGGAGCGGCGGGCGACCAGGTCCTCGTAGAAGTCCTCGGTCCAGTCACCGCGGTGGGTCAGCAGCGCACCGCCCCAGCCGCCGCCGGAGCCGAGCGGGATCATGGTGGCCACCCGTCCGCCGCCGGTGCCGCCGTAGAGCCGGAGGTTGTTGCTGCCGTCCACGGCGAACAGATCGGGGTTGCCGTCACCGTTGACGTCGCCCGGCTTGTCCATGACACCGGGGCTCTTCACGTAGAAGCGGTACGGATAGACGGGGCCGGGGTTGCCGCCCGCGTCGACGGACCGGACGTAGAGCGTGTGCGGGCCCGGCGTGAGCGGGGTGATCTTCTGCTTGACGGAGCCGCCCTTGACGGCCGGCTTGACCGAGTTGCTCGGCGGCGTGCGGTCCAGGCCCCACAGGTACTCGACGGTGTCCGTCACGCCGTTGGCGCCGAACTCGAACTCACCCTCGGTGCGGGCCAGCGCACCCTCGACCGGCCCGGAGGCGGCGGTGGTCTCGGGGTACTGGCCGTCCGCCGTGGCGACGGACGGCATCACCGTCGGGGCGTCCGGATCGAAGCCGAAGCGGCAGCCGGAAGCGCCCTGCGTGGGCGTCCAGTCGGAGGCGAACGAGGAGTCGGTGACGTCCTCCGCCTGGGCCTTCCAGGAGAACTGCCCGTTGCTCGCGGTCTTGTACTGGGCGAGCAGGGCCTTGGGCACCGTGATACGGGCCTGGGCACCCCGCGAGTCGGTGCTGATGACGGTGACCTGCACCCGCTGGTTGAAGATGATGCCCGGGGCCACGTCGTGCTTGCCGGTGGGCCACAGGTGGAACTGGACGTTCACCTTCCCGCCGTCCGGGTCCCACACCTGCGCGGTCAGCGTCACGTCGGTGTTGCCGAGGGTGACGTACGAGGAGCCGTTGCCGCACTCGGTGGCGCTGACCTTGGTGCTGGGCACGGTGTCCAGCGCCCACGGCGCCTTGGGCAGCCGGTTGAACTCGACGATCAGCTTGGCGTCCGGCTTGAACTTCTTCCAGCTGTACTCGTCCTTGTTGTCCTCGGCGGTCTGCGGGGCGCGCAGGCCGAAGGTGACGTTGGACCACTTGCCGGCCGCGGCCTTGACCGCCGCGTCGGTGGCGTCGAAGTCGACGGCCTTGTCGGGGCAGCCGAACGACTCGTTGCCGTGGGCGTAGTCCTGGCTGTCCTGCCGGGTCTTCCACGTCGGCTGGTTGCTCCACGTGGTGGAGGAGCTGATGGCACCGGTCAGGTACAGCTCCACCGGCTTGGGCGTGCAGGACCAGGAGTGGGTCTCGGTGATCTGGAACTGGGCGTCGATCACCTTGACACCGGCGAGGAAGGTGGAGCCCACGCGGAAGAAGGACCGGGCGGTGCCTCCGGTGGAGGACTCGTAGCCGACGCGGGCCTCGCTGGTGGTGCCGCCGCTCCAGCCGGTGCCGTTCCAGTAGCTGCTGGTCGGGTGCGGCTTGTAGGCGATGGTCCACGCCTCGCGGGTGCCGGTCATCCGCGGGTCGATGTAGACGGGGTACTCGGTGTCCGGCGACTCCAGCAGCTCCTGGTCCGGCGTCAGGGAGACCCGGCCGTCACCGATGCGGACGCCGACCTCGCTGCTCCTGGTCCCGGGCGTGAGCGGGGTGGGCGTGCCGGAGCTCTCCCCGTCCGCCGCGTCGGCCGCGGCGGCGGTGACCGCGCTCAGCGTCCGGGTCGCCGTCTGCCCGGCCGTCGGGGGAGTCGGCTCGCTGCCGGAGGAGTCCCACATGCGGGCGGTGGAGGAGGCGAAGACGGTCTGCCCGGCCGGGTTGACCGCGCGCAGCGAGCCGGTCTCGGTGTCCTGGCGCAGTTCCAGGCCGTCGGCGCGCAGGCCGAAGTCGATGCGGTCCAGCGCGGGCTGGGCGGCGGCCTCGGGCGTCTTGACGATGAGGGCCTGGCTGAAGCCGTCCACGCTGGCCTGCACGGCCAGGTCGACGCCGGGGAAGACCTCGCGGTAGGTGGCGACCGAGCCTTCCAGCGCGGGCTCGGGCAGCGGCTCGGGCCAGGTCAGGGAGAGCGTGCGGCCCTGGTCGACGAGGGTGACCAGGCGGGTGTCGCCCCCGGCGGAGAAGGTCACGTTGCCGGACGCCGCCTTGGGTGCGACGCGGCCGGCCGCCTCGGTGAGCGTGGTGTCCACCGGCAGCCACTCGCCCTCGCGCTTCACGCGGACCGGAAGGGTGTGCTGGGTGTGTCGGAGATTGCCGTTGGGCAGGGCGTGGGTCTCGCTCGTCTCGGTGCGGGCGGACACCACCTCGACCGGCTCGCCGGTCCGGGCCGCCTGCTGGAGCGCCTGCTCCTCGGCGTCCTGGGCGACCGGTGCCGGATCGGCCGCCGTGGCCGTCGGCGGTGTCAGTCCGAGCGTTCCGCCGGCGAGGGCCGCCACCAGCGCGCCTCTCAGGAAGCGTCCACCGCGGTGCCGTCTTCGGCCTGTGTCGTGCATGCGCGCATCCCCCCGGATCGTTGGCATGTGAGCCCGCGTCAGCGGGCCAAAGTGTCGGGCGAACAGTACACGACCTTGAGAAAGTCTTTTCCAGACCCGCACAGGTGCGGGGTTGACCGAATAGCCCGTTTTTGCTTGCCGAGTTGATCGTGGGTGCCTACTGTCTGATCGTTATTCGCTCGGCCACGTACGTGCGTTGGCCGGTTCAGGGTGAGGGGGGAGGTCCCCTTTGTGGACCAACTCATAAGGCAACTGAGGTATTTGGGGCACTGGCACAGATCCGTGTCCCTGTTCGTCGGCATGGTGATGTTCGTCGGGCTGATCCCCGACGACGCCAGTGCCGCCTCCGGGAGCAGCAGGGTCCCGGACGTCAAACGGGAACCGTCCGTACCGGGGCGGGACTTCGCCAAGAAGCGTGCCGGGGTCCGTAACGACGCCGCCGTGGACTGGCGGCCCGCCGCGGGGGCGGTGGCCGCGCGGAGCTTCGTCACGCGGGTGTCCGGTGGCGGGGCCGATCAGGCGGGGCGGGCCCCGCTGCTGTCGGGCACCGGCGCCGGGGAGGCGGCCGGGGTGCGCAAGAGCTTGGTGCGTGTCCACCAGGCCGGCAGTATCGGCAAGCGGAAGGGTGTGCGGATCGCGGGCCGTGGTGCCAGGCGGGCGCCGGCCGCGCCAGGCAGTGCGGTCGAGGTCGAGGTCAAGGACATGGCCGCCGCCCGCAAGGCGGGTGTGCAGGGTGTGCTGCTGACCGCCGAGCCCGCCACCGGGGCTGGTGTGCCGGCCGCGTCCGGGGCGGTCGACGTCGAGCTGGACTACTCCTCCTTCAAGGACGCCTACGGCGGGAACTGGGCCTCCCGGCTTCGCCTGGTGCG
>NZ_WYCT01000379.1 GCF_011008945.1 Streptomyces harenosi | reverse complement strand
CGACGGGGGCGGGCGGCGGGGCGCCTTCGGGCCGTGGGTGTCACCGCGCGGACACCGGTCAGGGGCCGGCGTGAGGCAGGCCCACGGTGAGCCCCCGGATCTCGTAGCCGCCGATGGCGTCCTTGAAGGTGACGCGTGGCGGCGCCGTCATCCGGACGCCGTCGAGCGCGAACAGGCGGCTGAGGAAGACGTCGGTCTCCAGCAGGGCGATGTGGGCTCCGGGGCACCGGTGGGGCCCGTCGCCGAAGGAGAGCCCCGCCGGTCCGGCACCCAGTTCCATGGCCCGCCCGGGCCGCAGGCACAGCGGGTCCCGGCCCACGGCGCGGGGATCGGTGTTGGTGTGGTCGAGATGGAGCTCCACGACCTCACCGGGCCGTACGGCCAGGGGCCCGTCGTCCGTGGGCAGTTCCAGGGCGGTCACCGCGCGCCGGCGCAGCCGCCCGACCACGGGTTCCAGACGCAGGATCTCCTGGAGGACGGCCAGGCGCCCGGACTCGTCCGCCGACCGGTAGTGGCCGAGCAGACCGGCGTCGGTGAACAGGTGCCAGGCGGCCAGGGAGACGAACTCGCGCGTGGTGACCATGCCGGCCGCGGCGAACGTCAGGCACTCGCCGAGGATCTCCGCGTCCGAACAGCCCTCGCCGATCAGATGGGAGATCAGGTCGTCGTGGTCGCGGCGCCGGTGGGCGCGGATCGCGGGGCGCACGTCGGCGAGATGGATGCGCAGCCAGTTGGCGTTCTGCCGTACCAGCCAGTGCAGGCCCCGCACACTGGTCAGCCCCGGCTCGCCGAACTCCTCGGGGAAGAAGCGCTCCAGCCTCCGGCGGATGCCGGGCCTGCCGTACCGCAGACCGATCACCTCGCTCACCACGCCGATGGCCAGCTCGAAGGCGAGGTCGGCGAGCCGGGCCCGGCCCGCCGCGCGCAGGGACGCGAGCTGTTCCTCCGCGATGCGCACCATCAGGCCGCGGTAGTGCTCGTCGACCCGGCGGGGTGTGAAGAAGCGCGCGGTCTGCCGGCGGTGCTCCCGGTGTTCGGGACCGTCCCGGTAGAGCACCGGCCGGCGGATGCGCCGCGGCAGCTTCTCCACCGTCTCCACACCCAGACCGGCCTGTACGGTGCCGGGGCCGCGCAGCAGCGCGCGGGCGACGGCGAGGTCGTGCACCCGCCAGGTCCCGTCCGGCGCCCGGGTGACCGGGCATCCGGGCCGCTCGCGCCCCCGGTCGACCTTGCGCGCCGTGCCCTCACGGTCGTACACGGGACCACCTCCTGGCTCGCCGTGCCGGGCAGCCTTCCCGCCGCCGGTCCCGGCGGCGTGCCCCCCAGCATCCGGTACGGGCCGCCGGGCGGACCAGACCCCGGACCGGCCGGATCGCCGGCGGACGCGGAGGCGACGATGCCCGCGGAGACGACGATGCCCGCGGAGGCGACGATGCCCGCGGAGGCGACGATGCCCGCGGAGGCGACGATGCCCGCGGAGACGACGACGGGGCCGCCCGGCCCAGCGGGCGGGCGGCCCCGACGTGACGGAAGGGCTCGCGGGGGAAGGCGGTCTCCGCGTCAGCCGACCGGCGCCGCCGGACCGCTGTCCGCCGTCGACGCGGCCTTGCCCGGCCGGGCCGGGTCCGCCGCACCGGCCGTCACGCCGTCACCGGCTCCTGCGGCGGACTCCTCGGCCAGGCGCTCCATGCCGCTGGTGGTCTTCAGCGGCTTCTCCTTGAGGAAGACCACGGCGATCAGCGCCAGCAGGGCGAACGGCGTGGCGATGAGGAACAGGTCGGCCGTGGCCACGCCGTAGGCGTGCTCGACGATCGACCGCATCGGGGCGGGCAGCGTGGTCATGTCCGGCACGCCGGACTCGCCGCCCGAACCGCCGCCGGCCGCACCGGCGATGCCGGATTCCCGCAGGCCCTTGGCCATCTCGTCGGCGACCCGGTTGGCGAGGATCGCGCCGAGGACGCTGGTGCCGATGGTGCCGCCCATGCTGCGGAAGAAGGACAGCACGGAGGTCGCCGCGCCCAGTTCGGCGGCGGGGACGTCGTTCTGGGCGGCCAGCACCAGATTCTGCATCAGCATGCCGACACCGATGCCGAGCACCGCCATGAACAGGCTGAGCAGGGCGAAGTGCGTCTCCGCGTCGATCGTGGACAGCAGCCCGAGGCCCACGGTCATCACGACCGCGCCGGCCACCAGGTACTTCTTCCACTTGCCGGTCCTGCTGATGATCTGGCCGGCGACGGTGGAGGAGACCAGCAGACCCAGGATCATCGGCAGGCTCATCAGCCCGGCCACGGTCGGGGACTTGCCCAGGGAGACCTGGAAGTACTGCGAGAGGAAGACGGTGCCGCCGAACATGGCCACGCCGACCAGCAGGCTGGCCACGGTGGTCAGGCTCACCGTGCGGTTGCGGAAGATGCCGAGCGGGATGACCGGCTCCGGGGTCCGCGCCTCGACGAACACTGCGGCGACCAGGAGCAGGACGCCGCCGATCGTCAGCGCCGCGGTCTGCCAGGAGGCCCAGTCGAACTGGTTGCCGGCGAGCGTGACCCAGATGAGCAGGGCGCACACGCCCGTCACGATGAGCAGGGCGCCCAGGTAGTCGATCTTCACCTCGCGCCGGACGGTGGGCAGGTGCAGCGTGCGCTGCAGCAGCACGATGGCCAGCAGGGCGAACGGCACGCCGATGAAGAAGCACCAGCGCCAGCCCAGCCAGGAGGTGTCGACCAGCACGCCGCCCACCAGCGGACCGGCCACGGTGCCGACGGCGAAGACGGCACCGAAGATGCCGGCGTACTTGCCGAGCCTGCGCGGCGGGATCACGGAGGCCATGACGACCTGGGCGAGGGCCGTCAGACCGCCCGCGCCGATGCCCTGGACGACGCGGCTGAAGATCAGCAGCTCGACGCCGTGGGAGAAGCCGGCCAGCAGCGAGCCGATGACGAACATGCACAGGGAGAGCTGCAGGAGCAGCTTCTTGTTGTACAGGTCGGACAGCTTGCCCCACAGGGGCACCGTCGCGGTCATGGCCAGCAGTTCCGCCGTGACGACCCAGGTGTAGGAGGACTGGCTGGCGCCGAGGTCGGCGATGATCCGGGGCAGCGCGTTGGACACGACGGTGCCCGCGAGGATCGCGACGAACATGCCGGCCATCAGGCCGGACATGGCCTGGAGTATCTGCCGGTTGGTCATGGCGGTGGCAGGCGCCTGGTCGGGCGCCGGGGGTGCGGTCACGAGATCTCTTTCCACGGTGGTTCGGTGGTGCGCGCGGGCCGGGGCACGGACGGGGCGCCGGTGCCCGGGCACGCGCGTGACAGACAGGGGGCGGTGGCCGCGGCCGGAGGGCCGGACGGCGGCGGGGTCACCGCACGGGGGGCGCGGGCAGCCCGGCGGCCAGGAGGGAGAAGGTCTCCTCGAACACGTCGGGGAAGGAGCGTTCGTCCTGGCGGGCGCACCAGTGCTCCAGGCTCACGCGGACCGCGGTGGTCGCCACCGCGGCCAGCAGCCGGGGGTAGAGGTCCAGAGCCGCACGCCGTTCCTCTTCGGCCGCCGGGGCCGCCGGGGCCGCCGGGGCCGCGGACCGCGCCGCCGGGGCACGGCGCGAGGAGCCGGAACGGGTCCGCAGGCGCTCGGCGACGGCCTCGGCCAGTTCCGTCTCGTCCGTCATGTGCGCACTGATCCTGCGGACCAGGAGGTGGGGGGCGGCGCGCAGCACCTCGGCGTGCAGCCGCCACAGTTCGTGCCGCTGCTCCGCTTCGGCGAGTTCCGTCCTGATGGCCTCGCGCACGGCGTCCAGGGGCGAGAGGGCGGCGGGGGCGTCGAGCACGGAGCGCCGGACGCGGACATGGGCGTCGGAGTCGACCGCGACGAAGGCGTCGTCCCGGGTGTCGAAGTAGTTGAAGAACGTCCTCACCGAGACTCCCGCCGCGGCGCTGATGGCCTCGACGGTGACCTTCTCCACCCCGTGCTCCGCCGCCAGGCGTACGGCGGCCTCGGCCAGCGCGGCACGCGTCGCCCGCTTCTTCCGCTCGCGCAGACCGCCCCCGGCGGCATTCCTCCCCGACATAAGTTGCATGGTATGCAAAGATGCACGGCGTGCAAAATTCCGCTCCCGATCCGCTCCGGGGAGGCCGTCCGCCCAGGCCGGGGCCCGTCGGCAGCGGGCCCCGCGGGCGGGCGCGGGACGGCGGCGGCGCACCGTGCGGCGGGGTGCTGCGCCGCGCGACCGGTCTCGGCGCCGGTTCCGCCCCGGGGCGGTGCGGGGGCCGCGCTCCGGTGAAACGGCGGTCCGCCGGCCGGTCCCGCGTTTGGCATGGGAACGAGGGGCAAGGCGGTGTGCATGACGGAACCCAACAACGACACGCAAGGGAAGCGCACTTCGGCGCAGACGGCCCGGCGCACCGCCGACAAGGCGACGGGCGGGGCCTCACGGGCCGCCAAGAGCGTCGCCTCGGTCGCCGACGAGGCGGCCTCGGCGGCCAGGACGGGAGCGCGCCGCCCGGCGGACCTCGCGTCCGGCGCCGCACAGACCGCGGCCAAGGGCGTCGAGGCGGGGCGCCGGGTGCTCGCCACGGTCCCGGGCCGGGTCACCACCACGGCCCAGACCGCCTGGACGGTGATCGCCCACCGGAAGCTGGTCGCCGCCGGAGCGGCAGCCGGTGTGACGGCGCTGAGCGCGGCGTCGTACGCGGTGGGCCGCCGCTCGGGCCGCCGCGCGCTCGGGCCGCTGACCCGGCTCACCGGCGGCCGCATCTGACGGATCGCCGGCCCGGCTCGCCGTCCGGCGGCGGGCCGGGCCGGGCGGACGCGGTCCGCGCACCGGCCGGAGGAGGATCTGCCGGGATGTCCCCGCGGCCGACCGCGTCAGCATCTGGATGCCGGTCTTCGGGGCCGTCGCCGGCACGGCGCTGCTGACCGGCGCCGTCCTCGAGTACCGGGCCGGGGCGTCGGTCCTCCGGATCGGCGCCGGGGCTCTGGCCGTGCTCGGTTCCGGGGACGCGCTGCTGCGGGATCTGAGGCGGTCCGGCAGGAGCACTCCGGGCTGACGGGCGACCGGCTCCCGGGGCCTGACCGGCGCGCGAATACCGCCCCCGCGGCACACGGCGGCGGCCCGGGTCCGAGCCGGACCCGGGCCGCCGCGCCGTGAGCGGTGCGTGCCGTGCGTCAGGCCGTCGCCGCGGCGCCCTCCGCCGGCGTCTCGGGAGTGCCCGGTGCCTGCGGTGCCTCCTCGGCGCGTCGCGGCAGGGTCAGCACGGCCAGGAAGGCCAGCACCGCGATGGCGGCGAAGAAGTAGAAGCCCCACGGATGGCCGATCCCCGCGGTGACCAGCGCACCGGTGATGGACGGGCCGACGATGGAGCCGATCCGGCCGATGCCCGAGGCCGAGCCCAGCGCGGTGCCGCGGACGGCGGCCGGGTAGAAGTTCGTCACGTAGGCGTAGACCAGGACCTGCGCCGAGAAGACGAACACACCGGTGAGGAAGACGACCGTGTTGAGCAGCAGGTCGCTGTCCATCTTGACGCTCAGGCAGGCCAGCATCACCACGGAGACCCCGAACCAGCCGAGCGTGGTGCCCTTGATGCCCCGCCGGTCGGCGACGAAGCCGCCGAGGACCAGGCCGGCGACGCCGCCGATGTTCAGCACCAGGAGCTGGGTGACGGCCGTGGGGACGGGATAGCCGGCGTCGTTCATCAGCTTCGGCAGCCAGGTGTTGAGGCCGTACACCAGCAGCAGGCCCATGAAGGAGGCCACCCAGATGCCGATGCCCGCGCGCAGGTAGGCGGGCTTGAGCAGCTCGGTGAACGGGACCCGCGGCGCACCCGCCGACTGCCGGGCCCGGACGAACGCCTCCGATTCCGGCAGCCGGAACCACTGGATCACGGCGACGGCGAAACCGGCGACACCGAGGACGTAGAACAGGATCTCCCAGTCGTCCGTCACCTGAAGGGCCAGCAGGGACGTGATGACGGCACCGGTGTGATAGCCCGTCATCGTCAGAGTGCTGGCCCGGGCGCGGCGGCTGGCCGGCATGTGCTCGGCCATCATCGTCAGCGACACCGGCATGCAGGCGCCCAGGCCCAGGCCCGCGAGGAGGCGGAGCACCGCGAACATCGTGACGGAACCGGCCAGCGGCACCAGGAGGGTGAAGAGGGAGAACACCACCACGGAGCCGATGAGCAGCAGGCGCCGCCCCAGCCGGTCGGCCAGCGGGCCGACGCAGACCGCGCCGATGGCCACGCCCACCAGGGAGAGGGTGGCGATGGTGGTGGCGTCACCCGCGGTCATGCCGAGGTGATGCGTCTTGAGCAGGGTCGGGATGATGGCGCCGAGGACGACGAGGTCGTACCCCTCGAGCATGACGGTGATCCAGCACAGGGCCACGGTCCAGGCGCCGCGTCCGCGGCTGCCGGCCGGTGCCGGCGTTCTGGAGGAGGTGACGGATCTCATGAGGACATTCCCCCCAAGGGCGGCTACGGGAGACGGGGACGGGAAGGACGGAATCGCCGGGGGCGGCGAAGGG
>NZ_WYCT01000378.1 GCF_011008945.1 Streptomyces harenosi | reverse complement strand
TGTATAAGAGACAGCCTTCGGGATGTACACCCCGGCGTCGATCGTGTGATCGACGCCGCCCGGCTTGTCCGGCGCCGTGACGGGCGCGTAGCCGTTGCACAGCGGTCCGGTGGTCGGCGGGGTCACGTTGGAGTCGTGTACCCGGTCGGCACCGGCCCGTGGCAGTGTGAACCTGAGCTCGCTCGCCGGGGGTTGCTCGGGCACCTGGCTGGTGTCCGCGGTGCACACGTCGAACTGGACCGTGTACTTCGCACCCGGCGTGAGCTCGTACGCGGCTCCGACACCACCGAAGTAGTACTCGCCGGCGGCGTTGGTCCTGGTCGCGGCGACCTGTTTGCCGTCCGCGTCCAGCAGGTTGACCGTCGCCCCCGGCAGCAGCACGTGCCCCGGGTCCTGGATTCCGTTGCGGTCGCCGTCGAACCACACGACGTTGCCGATCTGGATCGGCGCGTTGGCCGCCGCGTAGGCGATGTCGCCGAGGCCGCCGGCCTTGCCGAAGCCGCCCTGCGCCGCGCTGACGAACTGGAATCCGTTGGCGGTCGGGTTGTTGCCCGGGCCCTGACCGGTCGCGATGTCGTGGTACCCGGTCCCCGAGGTCGCGACGCTGACGACCGGGTCGAACTCCGTGCTGACGACCCACTGCTGCTGCGGGATGTAGGCCACCGATCCCAGCGCGGTCTCCTGGTGCGCGTTGGCGAAGTAGTCGCCGGGGAAGTACTCGACGACATCGGCGGGCTGGCCGCCGTTGTTGGCGGGGGTGGCGTGGCTGGGACAACTGCCGGTGCCTTCCCACTGGTACTCACCGGTGGGGGTGGCGCAGACCATGGTGATGTCACCGCCGGACATGCCGCTCTCCGGTGTGTCGTTCCCCGGGCGGGGGTCCAGCCCTCCCCAGCCGAGCACATCCATGAAACGGTCGCGGAAACCCAGGATCATCGAGCCGTCGCGGGCGAAGGCGAGGGAGGCCAGCTCCGGCTGCGGGTCGATGAAGACGTTGCCCGACTTCCGGTCGTCCCACGTCTCCAGGCTGGTGTTCCACGGGTTCCAGTGGGTGGCCCTGTCGCCGGAGCCGAAGACGGTTCCGCGTTGGTGGGTGAGCGGGTGGTTCAGCACCGTGGTGAACCGCTCGCCGTCATAGGTGGAGACGACGGCTTTGAGGTCCGCGCGCCGCTGCGTGCTCTCCGCGCTGCACACCCCGCCCACGTACAGCGTGTTGTCGTGGGCCTGGAGACCGAACGGCCGCCAGTCGTCGGGGCTCGCGCACCCCGGGTCCGGGATCCGGACCGTCGACTTGGGCGCCGCGGCGGTGTCCCCCGTGGCGTCGAAGCTCACCAGGCTGCGGGTCCGCAGGTTCACCGCGTACAGCGTGGAGCCGTCCTCCGACAGGGCCAGGCCACCGATGCTCTCCTTGCCGGGCGCGTCGGTGAACCCGCCGTCCTTGATCATGTTGGCCGAGTCGTGCCGCGTCACCGCGGCGTCCGGCACCCGCGCGAACAGCTTGGGCACCCCCGAGCCGTCGGCCGGCACCGTGTAGATCGCGCCCCCGCCCTGCGGCCCGTACGGTGCGTACCTGCGGGCGAACGCGCTCTGGAACAGCCGGGTGCGGTACTTGTCGTACGCCAGCCCGAACGTCGTGCCCACCTGGTCCTGCGTGGCCAGCGTGGCCGGGCAGGCCACATCGGTGGGACACGTGCCCCGGACCTTGGTCCCGAACGCCACCAGCGCCCGGTTGTCGTTCCCGTTGGGGCCGTTGTGGACCGGCACGAAGTACCGTGAGTCCGGCAGCGCGTAGTCGGCCGGATTCCACACCCCCGTCACCACCGAGGCGTTCTTCCCCTCCGAGACGTCCACGAACGACGTGAAGCTGTCGAAGTGGTTCTTCGCCGTCGAGGCGGGCGCCGCGCGCAGATAACCGCTGTACGGGGCCGGAATGCTGACGTCGACGCGGTACCGGCCGCCGCTCAGCGCGGCCGACCGCGACACCACGACCTTTCCGGTGGCATCCGTGACGCCGGTGACCACGTGCCCGGCGGGGTCGGAGACCTTGACCTTCATGCCCCGCTGCGGCACGTCCATCGTCGCGTTGATCACGCCGGTGCCGAAGAAGTCGCGCAGCACCTCGACCGTCAGCGTGCCGTCGGCGGCCGAAGCGGTGGCCGGTGCGGCCGTGGCCCCCACGGCGCCGCCCGCCAGCAGCAGAACGGACAACGCGATGCGCGCCGGCGGCTCCGCCAGCCTCCTGGGTAACCGGCGCGACCCTCTGCCGAGTCGTTTCATGGCATCACACTCCACACTTCTCTCGTCGCGAATACGAAGCACCCGCTTCTCGCTGGACGCCCACTTCATGACCCCGGCGCGGACGCCGGTCGCGGACGTCGCGGAAGAAAAAAGGGCCCACTGCCGTTGCGTGGACCGCTTTGTGGTGATCGCAGGAGGAGATTGCGAGTGAGTGGTAAGCGCCGCAGACCAGAAAAACCAAACACGCGTTCACGATTGCGGGCCGAACCGTTGCGGGTCGCGTGTTCCCGCAGCTCAATCACGGTACCTTCCCCCCACCCCCGACCTCACCGACCGCCATCGCGGGCAGCGCGCGACATCCTATCCCCTGCCGTCTCGCCGTCACCAGCGGAATCCGGCGCATCCTCCGGATCCGCAATCGCCTCCGAGAACCCGGAGAAAAACAATCGGAAAAACGTGCGACAGCGAAGTGATGGCCGAATACGGCCCTTCGGGACCGTGCCTTCCGGATGCCGTGTGGGGGTGCGCACGCCGTACGGAGGCGTACGTGGCCGAGATCGGTCCGGCATTCCCGGTAGAGCGAGAAGCACGCCCGACGGGGCGGGCGGCGGCTGCCGTGAGAGCCGCCCGGGCGACTACACCTGCTCCAGGTACACCTTGATCCGCGCCGGCTTGAGCGACCTGAGCGTGGCCCACTCCGAACGGACCGTCAAGCTGTCCGCCCACTGGCCGAGATCATCTCCCGTGGAGGCCGCCGCCCCGCCGTTCCGGGTCGTTGCCGGGGTCGGGGGCTGTCAGTGGGTATCGGTCTCCGCCTCGGTCCCCCGGGCCGGCTCGGTTCCGTCGGGGGCCGGCGGCGGGTCGTCGTTGTCGCCGGGCCGGGGGGTGAGGCGGTAACGGAGGAAGGAGGGGACCGCCGCGGCGAGCGCGAGGACCGCCGCCACGCAGGTGACGCCGCCCACCACCGCCGCCGCTCCGGGGCCGATGGCGCCCGCGACGAAGCCGGCGCGGCCGTCGCCCAGGCGCGGGCCGCCCGCGCCGACGATGGTCAGCACCCCGGACGTCCGGCCGCGCAGCTCGTCGGGGGTCTCCCGCTGGATGACGGAGGTGCGCAGCACCGCGCTGAAGGTGTCGGCGGCGCCGGCGGCGCCGAGCAGGAGCAGCGCCAGCCACAGCTCCCGGGCCAGTCCGAACGCCCCCAGGGCCGCTCCCCAGGCGATGACGACGGCGATCGAGGCGAGTCCGACCCGCCGCACCGCGCCGAGCCAGCCGCTGAACACCGTGCCGAGGAAGGTGCCGGCCGCCAGCGCCGCGGTGAGGTAGGCGGCCGTCTCGGTGCTGCCGTGGAAGCGTTCCACGGCCAGGGCCGGGAACAGCGCGGTCGGCATGGCGAAGACGGTGGCGACGACGTCGAGGCTGTAGCACATCCAGAGCACGGGGCGCTTGCGGATGAAGCGGAGTCCCTCGACGACGGAGCTCAGGTCCGCCCGGCGTCCCCCGTCCGGCAGCGGGATGCCCGGCAGCCCGCGCAACAGGGTGATGGCCACTCCGAAGGCGACGATGTCCACCAGATAGGCGGCGCCGTAGCCGCTGAGGGCGACCATGGCACTGCCGATCAGCGGGCCGCCGATCACGCCGAGCGAGAAGACCAGGAACAGCAGGGAGTTGGCGGCCGGCAGGTCGCCGGGATCGACGAGGCGGGGCACCAGCGCCCGCCGGGCCGGCAGGTCGACGGCGAACAGGCCCGCCTGCACGGCGACGCACCCGTACAGCACCCACAGGCTGTTCCATCCCGCGAGGGCCTGGACCACCAGGACCGCGCTGACCAGCGCGGAGCCGCAGGCCACCAGGAGGACGAGGCGCCGGCGGTCCATCGCGTCGGCGACGGCCCCGCCGTACAGGCCGAAGACGACCATGGGCAGCAGGGCGGCCAGGCCGACCGCGCCGACGCTCACCGAGGAGTGGGTGATCTCGTACACCTGCCACGGCACGGCCGCCTGGGTGACCTGGCTGCCGAGCAGCGTCATGCACTGTCCGCCGAACAGCCGGCGGAAGGCCGGGTACCGCCGTAACGGGGTGACGTCGATGAGCAGTCCGAGCGGCTTCATCGCGCGCTCCCTGCCTGTGATACGCAGTTCATGGGCCCTTTTCGTGTGCGGTCCGTCGGTCGGCGCGGGCGGACCCGGTCAGGTCACGCACGCCGTGCTGTGCGGTGGAGCGGCCCAGGGCGGTGGGGCCGTGCCCCGGGCGGGTGCCGTGGGGCGGCCGCCGGTGCGCGTGAGCGTCTCGGCCACGCGTTCCAGGACCGCCATCTTCCCCTGGTATGGGTGCGTGTGTCTGGGCCAGGGGACGACGAGGTCGGTGAAACCGGCTTCGGCGAAGAGCCCCGCGGCGTCCTCGAAGGCGGCGGCCGACGCGAGCACGCCGCCGACGGTCGCCCCGGTGACCAGCATCCGGCGCAGGGTGGCGGCGTCCCGGCCGGTCTCGGCGCAGGCTTCCTCCACGGCGGCCGACTGCCTGAGCAGCAAGGGCAGGGCCTGCCGGTACGGGAGCGCGTCGAAGCGGCCGGGGGTGCCGTTGGTGAGCCAGATGTCGGCGTACCGGGCGGCCAGGCGCATCGAGCGGGGTCCGGCCGCCGCGACGGCCAGCGGTACGCGCGGACGCTGGAGGCAGCCCGGCAGCATCCACGCGCCGTCCGCGTCGTACCAGTCGCCGTGGTAGGTGGTCTCCTGGTTGCGCAGCAGCCGGTCGGTGAGTTCGACGAACTCCTCGAAGCGCCGGAGGCGGCGGTCCCCGGACAGCGGCCGCCTGCCGAGGACCCGCTCGTCGTGGCCTCCCGCGCCCGAGCCGAGACCGCACACCAGCCGGCCCTCGGAGATGTCGTCGAGCGTCATCATCTCCTTGGCGAAGGTCACCGGGTGCCGGTACTCGGGGGTGGCCACGAGGGTGCCGATGGCGATGCGGGAGGTGACCGTGGCGGCGGCGGTGAGGGTGGGCAGGCAGCCGAACCACGGCTCCTCGCGCAGCCATCGCCACATGAGGTGGTCGTGGGTCCAGGCGTGGTCGAAGCCGAACTCCTCCGCCCTGCGCCACTGTTCGCGTGCGACCGGCCAGCGGTGTTCCGGGAGGATGACGATGCCGTAGCGCACGAGCGGGCCTCCCCTTCACTCCCCCGGCTTCGTGCCGGACGTCAGGGTGTGCTCGTAGGGCAGGCCGGTGACCGAGCCCACCTCGGTGAATCCGGCGTGGGTCAGCCAGCGTTCGTAGTCGTCGGCCGGATAGGACATCCCGCTGCCCGTGGCCAGGACGTTCAGGTAGAGCGAGAGGCGGGCGCCGTACATGCCGGTCTGCTCGTCGTCCGTGGCGGTGAACCCGTACAGGTGTATCCGTCCGCCGGGTGCGAGGGCGTCGAAGGCCTTGCCCATCAGGTAGCCGATCTGCTCGGGCGAGAACACCTCCAGACAGTGGCTGAACAGCACGCGGTCCACGCCCTGGGGGAAGGGGTCGCCGAACAGGTCGCCGGGGCACAGGGCGACCCGGTCCCCCAGTTCGGCGGGCATGGCGCGGTCGGCGAGCTCGGCCACGCTCGGTGTGTCGAACACGGTGAACCGGCAGCCGGGGTACTTCTCCGCGAGCCTCTTGGACGTCGTCCCGTCGCCGCCTCCGACGTCGAGGACGTGGCGGACCCCCGACAGGTCGAGGTGGTCGAGCAGGCCCGGCAGCGAGCGCAGGGTGAAGGCGGTCATCGCGGCGTGGAACACCGACTCGACCTCGGGGCTGTGGGCCAGGCGCTGGTAGAAGGTGGGCTCGGAGCCGGGGTAGTCGGCGAGGGCGGTGTTGGTGCCGGCCTTCAGGGCCTCCGTGGTCCGGGCGAAGGCCGGGTAGTAGATCCGCTGCCAGCCGACGAGGATGTGCCGCCAGGAGTCCTCGCCCTGCGGGGCGAGCAGTTCCTCCGCGACGTCGGAGTTGACGTAGCCCTCGCCCTGGCGGCGGACCAGGCCGGTGGAGCACAAGGCGAAGAGCAGCACGCGCAGCTGGTGCGCGGGGACCCCGGTGGTCTCGCACAGCTCCTTGAACCGGGCCTCGGGATGGCGGGAGAGGTGTTCGAAGAGGCCCAGTTCGGCGCCCGCGACGAGGGCGTTGAACAGGGCGGGGCCGTTGACGATGGTGTGGAAGCGGTCGAGCAGCCGGGAACGGTCGTGGCTCTGGGGCATCGGCGGGTCCTTCGCCTGGCTCTTATACACATCT
>NZ_WYCT01000377.1 GCF_011008945.1 Streptomyces harenosi | reverse complement strand
CCACCAGGACCTACACTTCTAGCTTCGTCGGCAGCGTCAGAGGTGTATAAGAGTCGGGGCCGGGGCCGGGGGGAGGCTCGGCGACGGCCTCCAGGGTCAGGTAGGCGACCTCCAGCGGCCACCGGTCCGGGGAGTTCCGCAGATCGACCCCGTAGATGGTGAGGTGGTCGTGGCGTTCGGCGACGTAGGGCAGGTAGCGGCGATCGAAGGCGGTGTCGCGGGCGTCGGGGCGGGGGACGCGGGTGATCAGCTCGTCGACCTTCGCGATCAGCTCCGCCTGGCCCCGGGACTGCTCCACCAGCGTCCGGGCCACGAAGGACGAGCGGCGGGTGAAGAACTCCAGGACGTGCAGGCAGGCCCACTCGGTGGCGGAGTCGAGGAAGTGGCGGGCGTCGGCGGACAGGCCGTCGCCCGCACCGGGGGCCTGGCGGCACAGCCGGCCGGCCAGGGCGCGGTGGCCGAGCCGGACGGCCTGCACGTCGTCCATGTCGAGGCCGCCGAGGGCGAGCAGCCGCGCGGCGAGGGCCTCGGCGACGGCGGTCTCCTCCTCGCGCGGGAAGGGCGGCTCGCCGGGGGAGCCGAGCGACTCCCCGACCAGCCGTCCCGCGAGCCTGCGCACCTCCTTCTCGCCGAGGGTGCGCTTCTCGCCCCGGAAGGAGACGAGGTCCGTCAGCCGGACCGGCCGGTCGACCAGTCCGGCGCCGGGGCCGTCCGTGACGAACAGCTTTCTCACCAGGGGGCCGATCAGCGCGGACGCCAGCCGCCCGCCGAGCACCGCCGGTTCCATGCCCCACCCCCGTGGTCGGTCGACCGGGGGATTTTACCGAGCCTCAGGACAACTGCCCGCCGTAGTCCGGCAGCTTGAACGTCTTCTCGGCGTGGCCGCCCGAGAGGTCGGTGGCGCTGTTGCCGATGTTGGCGATGATCGTGTAGCCCTTCGCCTCGATGGCGGCGCGCTGGGCGGTCTTGTAGTCGGCGACGTTGCGGAACAGGTCGAGGAAGCCGCGGACGTGCAGGCCCGCGACCCGGTAGCCGACGCGTTCGAGGTTGTACTCGGTGGGCGCCTCGATGATGCCCGGGCGGGCGGTCACGAAGAAGAGGGCCACCCCGCGCTCCTGGGCGTACCGCGCGGCCTCCAGGACGGGGCGGTTGGCCGGCTGCGGGTAGCTGAAGCCGAAGTCGGTCTCCAGCGAGGTGTTGTCGATGTCCAGGACGATCGCCTGCTTCTCGCCCGGGCCGGTGTCCGCGATCCGCTGCTTCAGGTAGGGCAGGGCCTGGTCCATCACGGCCTGGCAGTCCTTCTGCCAGGTGGCGTAGTCGACGGCGGCCGCCGCGGAGACGGAAGCGGACGCGGCCGTGGTGGCCGTGGCGGCGGGGGCGGCGGTGCCCGCGGCGGGTGCCGCGTCGGCGGGGCCCGCGAGGGCGACGAGGGCGGTGGCGGAGACGGCGGTCACGCAGGCCCGGCGCAGCCAGGGGCGTCTTGTCATGGGGGTCCTCTCACGTCCGTACGCGCTGCTGTTTGTCGAGTGCATGCTCGGTGGTGAGGGTGGCGCGAGGGGAACCGTAGGGTTACTGGACGGTAAGTCGCTAGGGCCGTGCACGGATCGGGCGTAGCCCGGGTCACATTCCGGCCCCCTCCGGCCGGGGCGTCCGGTGATGTGGCGCACAGGACGTGCGTCACGTACTAGGCGGAATAGTGAATCCGGCGAGAGCTACGAAAATGGGCGAAACCACCCCAAGAAGTGACCTGATTGCAGGCCTCTGAGCTGCTTTGTCCTGAATGAGAGCTCTGAAGAGGCTGGGTAAGTTTTAGGGTGAAGTACTAGGGACCGTCGTAGATCACACCTTTGTGCGACTACGACCCGGTGGGTTACCAAGGTGAAGGCCCATTCGGCGGACGTCCGTACGCCGGGTGGCTTTCCTTTGCTCCCGTCCCCATGAGGTTCGAATGTTCCCGCGCTCCACGTCCCGTTCTTCCCGTACGTCTCGAATCCGCACCCGTGCTGCCGTGCTGACCGCCGGCCTGGGCGCCTCGGTCGTGCTGGGAGCCGGGGTCGCGGCCGCCGCCGACACCACGGCGACGTCCAGCGTGGCGAGCGCCGTCGAGGCGCAGGCCGCCGCGCAGGCCAAGGCCGCGAAGGCCGCCGATTCCGCCAAGGCCGCGCAGGTCGCCAAGGCCGCCGCGAACGCGAAGAAGGCGGCCACCGCCAAGAAGACCGCCGTCACCAAGAAGGCCGCCTCCTGGGTCGACCCGGTGAAGAACTACCGGCTGTCCGCGAGCTTCGCCCAGGCCGGCGGCATGTGGCAGTCCACCCACAGCGGCCAGGACTTCGCCGTGCCGATCGGCACCAGCGTCATGGCCGCGCACGGCGGCACCGTCGTCAAGGCCGGCCCGAACGGCGCCGGTGACGGCCCCGCGTACGGCAACGCCATCGTGATCAAGCACGGCAACGGCACGTACTCCCAGTACGCCCACCTGTCCCGGATCGACGTGAAGGTCGGCCAGGTCGTCACCACCGGCCAGCACATCGCCGCCTCCGGCAACACCGGCAACTCCAGCGGCCCGCACCTGCACTTCGAGATCCGTACCACCCCGAACTACGGTTCGGCCGTCGACCCCGTCGCCTTCCTGCGCTCCAAGGGCGTGACCGTCTGAGACGACGGCCCCGGCACGGTCCCCGGGCGCCCCGGCGCGCCCGGCTGATCCCCTTCGACGCGACCCCGAGGTCCGCCCGCGCGGCGGCCCCGGGGTCGCGTCGCCGTCTGCGCGCCCGCCCCCGCCGGGCCGCCGTCCCGGCCGCCCCGGGTCACTGCCCCGGCAGCGGCAGCACCGGGTAGCTGCCGGTGCTGGTCGGCGCGTGCTCCGGCAGCCACAGCACGGCGACCGCGCCCTCGGCGGGCACCTGCCCGGGCGCCCCGGCGGGCCGTACGTTGCGGAAGGTGAGCCGGGCGCCCAGCACCCGGGCCTGTCCCGCCGCGATGGTCAGGCCCAGCCCGTGGCCGCGGCCGGCCCGGTCCTTGCTGCCGGTGCGGAAGCGGCTCGGGCCCTCGGCGAGCAGGTCCTCCGGGAAACCGGGGCCGTGGTCGCGGACCCGGACGACCCGGCCCTCGACGGTGACCTCGACCGGCGGCCGTCCGTGCCGGGCGGCGTTGGCCAGCAGGTTGAACAGCACCCGTTCCAGCCGGCGCGGATCGGTGGTGACCTCCGACTCGTGCACCACCCGGACCTCGACGCCGGGGTCCTTGGCCGCCACCCGGCGGGTGACGAACTCGCCGAGCATGATGTCCTGGAGTTCCGCCCGCTCCGAGGCGCCGTCGAGGCGGGCGACCTCCAGGACGTCCTCCACCAGGGTGCGCATCGCCTTCGCCCGGTCCAGCACCAGCTCGGTCGGGCGGCCGGGCGGCAGCAGCTCGGCCGCGGTCAGCAGCCCGGTCACCGGGGTGCGCAGCTCGTGCGCGATGTCGGCGGTCACCCGGCGCTCGGCCTCCAGCCGCTGCCGCAGCGCGTCGGCCATCGCGTCCACCGCGCTGGCCAGGTCGTCGGTCTCGTCCCGCACCACACCGCCGAGCGCGTCCCGCACCCGTACCTCGGTCTCGCCCTTGGCGACCCGGTTCGCCGCGACGGCCGCCCGGCGCAGCCGGCCCGACAGATGCCCGCCGATGAGCACCCCGAGCGCGCTGCCGCCGAGCACGACCGCGATCGACCCGATCACCAGCGCCTGGTCGAGGTCGTTCAGGATGTCGGAGCTGCGGTCGGTGAACCCGGTGTGCAGGGACAGCACGTGCCCGTCCTTGAGCGGCACGGCGGCCCAGATGTCCGTCACGCCGTCCGGCCGGTCGGTGACGTACGTCGCGCGCCGCCCGTCGGCGACCTTGCGGCGCAGCTCCGCCGGCAGCTCGGGGTCGTCGATCTGGGCGCTGGGGAAGTTCGCCCGCCCGGACAGGTCGTAGGTGCGCTGGGCGACCAGCAGCCGCTCGTCGGCGAGGTCACGGGCGTTGTCCAGCATGGACACCCGGGCCGCGTTGTGCACCACCAGGCTCAGTGCCACCGCGATCAGCGCGCCCACCAGCGCGATGGCGGCACTGAGCTTCCACCTCAGGCCCGTGTGTATCCCCGTGTGGACGCCCGCGTGGATGCCCGTGCGCACACCCGTGCGCGCCCCTGCCGGAGCGCCCCCGCGGACCCCGGCGGGGACGTCCGTACGGATGCCCGCGCGCGCCAGGCGTGAGGCGATGACCCGCCGATCCGACCGCCGCATACCCCGCTCAGGCCTTCAGTTTGTAGCCGAAGCCGCGGACCGTCTCGATCCGGTCCTGGCCGATCTTGGTGCGCAGCCGCTGCACATGGACGTCCACCACCCGGGTGTCACCGCCCCAGCCGTAGTCCCACACGCGCTCCAGCAACCGGTCCCGGGAGAGCACCGTGCCCGGCGCGGCGGAGAACTCCAGCAGCAGCCGCATCTCGGTGGGGGTGAGCGCCACCGGCTGCCCCGCCCGGCGCACCTCCATGCCCTCGGTGTCGACCTGGAGGTCGCCGAAGGTGAGCACGCCGCCGTCGTCCGCACCGGCCGCGTCCCCCCGCTCGCCGCCGCCCGCGTGGCCGAAACGGCGCAGCACCGCGCGGATCCGCGCCACCAGCACCGCTCCGTCGAACGGCTTGGTCACGTAGTCGTCGGCGCCCGCCTCCAGGCCGAGCACCACGTCGATGGAGTCGGCCCGCGCCGACAGCATGATCACCGGCACGGTGGACTCGTCGCGGATGCGGCGGCACAGGCTCACGCCGTCCAGGCCGGGCACCATCACGTCCAGCAGGGCGATGTCCGGCCGGTCGGCGCGGAACGCCTCCAGGCCCGACAGCCCGTCGGGCATCGCGGTGACCGCGAAGCCGACCCGCTCCAGGGCGAGCTGGGTGGCCTCGCGGATGACGTCGTCGTCCTCGACGAACAGGACGTGGGTCTGCTCTGCCATCCCGGTGCTCTCAGTCCTTCGCTGTCGCTGCCGTGCGGCCGCCGGCCGCCTCCGCCCGGCCGGTCACCGGCCCGTGGGCCGCCGGCCGTCCCCGGCATCCGCCTTCCGTGTCCACCGGTACATCGGACCCGGGACCCCGAACGGTTCACCACCGCCCGCGGTCCGCGCCACCGGCCCGGCGGCCCCGGCTCAGCCGGTGGGCGCGGGCGAGACGTCCGGCCCGACGGCGTTGCCGTAGTCGTTGTGCGTGCGGAACTTCTCGACGAACCGGTCCGCGGACCAGCGGTAGGTCACCACGTTCTCCCCGGACGGGTTCGAGACGGGGTCGTCCTCCTCGTACACCTGCTTCGTCACCACGAGGTCCCCGCGGTCGATCTCCGCGTAGACCGGGGGTTCCTCGGCCGTGAACACATTCTCGTACCGGCCGTCCTCGCGGCGGTACACGTAACTCCCGACGCCCACCGCGTCACCGCACGTCAGCACGTTGACGACGACGTCCTCGGCGGACCCTCCGGTCAGCGAGCCGTAGGAGACGTCGACGGGGTACTCGTCGGCGACGCACGGCTTCAGCTCGCGCTTGACCGCGGCCGAGACCCGCGGGTCGGTCTTGACCAGCCGGACGGCGTCGACCCGGCCGGGCGTCCGCGAGGGGCCGGCCGAGGGGGAGGCGGCGACACCGGCCGCCGGGTCGCCGTGGGCCGGGCCCTCGTCGCGGGCGCCGGTGCCGCCCGCCGCGCAGGCGGACAGCGCGAGGACGGCGGCCAGCGCGGCCGCCGCCGCACTCGCCGCCCGGAAGGTCGCCCGGTTCCGGGTGGACCCCGTTCCGGTCAGGCCGCGCACCGCTCCCGCTCCTCACGCTCCAGCGCGCGTGCGTCCAGATCGCGGGCTTCCAGCTCCTCGCGGAGCCGGGCGAGCGCCCGGTGCAGCGTGCTCTTGACCGTTCCGGCCGACATGCCGAGGGCGGCGGCCGTCTCCTCCGTGGACATCTGCTCCCAGTGTCGCAGCACCACCACACTGCGCTGCTTCGGGGCGAGCACCTTCAGCACGTCCATCAGCAGGGCCCGGTCGGCGTGCTGCTCGGTGGAGTCGTCCACGCAGGCGTCCGGGAGCTGCTCGGTGGGCACCTCCTCCAGCTTCCGGGCCCGCCACCACTCGGTCCGGGTGTTGATCATCACCCGGCGCAGATAGGCGTCGGCCAGCCGCTTGTCGGCGATGCCGTCCCAGCGGCCGTACGTCCGCGCCAGCGCGGTCTGCAACAGGTCCTGGGCGTCCACCGGGTCGGGGACCAGGCGCCGCGCGCTGCGCAGCAGCGCGTCCTGCCGGGTGCGCACGTACTCCTCGAACTCGAGCACCTCTCCCTGCGCCATGGTGAGCCCCTTCCCCGATCCCCGTTGTCCGGCGGTCCGCGCCGCCGGTTTCACTGCCGTGGTCCGCGACCGTGCTGTCGCACGGGCACGGAACGAAGGTAGGGAAGCGTTGTCACGGCGCTGTCCGAGCCGGACTGCGGCTGTCCGTCGGCTGTCCGTCGGTTGTGTAACGGAAGTAGGGGCCGGATAAACGGAGGGGGCGATCGGGGCGGTTATGGGG
>NZ_WYCT01000376.1 GCF_011008945.1 Streptomyces harenosi | reverse complement strand
GCTCGGAGATGGTTATAAGAGGCAGGCCCGCCGCTGGCCGCGCCGCAGGCCGCCCCGCCCGGCGGCGGACCCGGCCCCCCGCACCGGTCCCGCCGCCGAGGTCCGGGGCCTGGCCGTGCGCCGGGGCCGGACCGAGACCCTGCACGGCGTCGACCTCGTCGTCTCCCCCGGCGAGACGGTGGCCCTCATGGGCCGTAACGGCGCCGGGAAGTCCACCCTGCTGTCGGCGCTCGCCGGGCTGGTGGAGCCGTCGGCGGGGACCGTCCGCGCCGCCGGAGCCGTACCGCACCGGACACCGCCCCGCGAACTGGTCCGGCGCGTCGGCCTGGTCCCGCAGGAACCCCGGGACCTGCTGTACGCCGACACGGTCGAAGCCGAGTGCCGGGCCGCCGACCGGGACGCCGGAGCCGGCCCGGGCACCTGCCGCGCCCTGCTGTCCGCACTGCTGCCGGGCATCGCCGGCGACACCCACCCGCGCGACCTGTCCGAGGGCCAGCGCCTCACCCTCGCCCTGGCGGTGGTGCTGACGGCCCGCCCGCCGCTGCTCCTGCTGGACGAGCCCACGCGCGGCCTGGACTACGCGGCGAAGGCGCGCCTGGCCGGGATCCTGCGCGCCCTGGCCGCCGAGGGACACGCCATCGTGCTGGCCACCCACGACGTGGAGCTCGCCGTGGAGCTGGCCCACCGGGTGGTGCTGCTCGCCCAGGGCGAGGTGATCGCCGACGGCCCGACCGCGGAGGTGGCGGTGGCCTCGCCGTCGTTCGCCCCGCAGGTCGCCAAGGTCCTCGCCCCGCAGCGGTGGCTGACGGTGGCCCAGGTGCGAAAGGCCCTGTCGTGACCGGCCCCGCCGCCCCCGCGCCGCACCGGCGCCGGCCCCGGGCCGTCCGGCTCGGCCCCCGCTCCGTCGCCGCGCTGGTGCTGGTCAGCGCGGTCGGCGTGGCCGGTTTCGGCTGGCCGTTCCTCGCCCCGCCGGGCTCCCGGGTCAGCGCCCACGCCCAGGACGCGCCCTGGCTGTTCGCGGGGCTGCTGGTGCTGCTGGTGGCCGTGGTGGCGGCGGCCATCGCGGAGTCCGGTCTCGGCCCGAAGGCGGTGGCGATGCTCGGCGTCCTGGCGGCGACGGGCGCCGCGCTGCGTCCGCTGGGCGCGGGGACGGCCGGGCTGGAGCCGATGTTCTTCCTGATGGTGCTCAGCGGCCGGGTGCTCGGACCGGGGTTCGGGTTCGCGCTCGGCTCGGTCACCATGTTCGCCTCCGCGCTGCTGACCGGCGGGGTGGGGCCGTGGATGCCGTTCCAGATGCTGGCGATGGGCTGGTTCACGATGGGCGCCGGGCTGCTGCCCTTCCCGGACCGGCTGCGCGGCCGGGGGGAGCTGCTGATGCTGGCCGGCTACGGCTGCCTCGCCGCCTTCGCCTACGGGGCCGTCATGAACCTCCAGGGCTGGCCCTTCATGAGCCTCGGCTCGGGCATCGGCTTCCGCGCGGACGCCCCCGTCCTGACCAATCTGGCCCACTTCGCCGCCTACCACCTGGCCACCTCCCTCGGCTGGGACCTGGGCCGCGCGGTCGTCACCGTGGTCCTGACCTTCGCCCTCGGCCCCACGCTCCTCGCGGCGCTGCGCCGGGCCACCCGCCGGGCCGCGTTCGAGACGCCGGTCACCTTCGAGGACCCCGCGCCGGTGAACCGGCCCACATGACCTGGATCACCTACGACGCCGCCTCGTAGGCACCGGGCACCCGGCGCGGGCGGTGCAGGCCGCTCTCCCCCACGGTTCGCCCGCCCGCTCCCCCCGCGCTCCGGCACCCCACATGCGAACGAAGGTAGTAAAGGGGGTGATTGCGGGCGCCTTCACGGGCTGCTTCTCTGGAGCGGTCGCCAGGCGCCGACGTGCCCCCCGCGGGCCGCGGCGCCGTCGCATGCCGCCACCGGCAGGTCCGCGTGGCCGTGGCGTGCAGCGGCTCCCCCGTCCCCGACGAAAGGCCCCCCGTGACCGTCACCTCCCTCCTCCGCCGTGTCGCCGCCCCGAAGAAGGCTCTCGCCGGTGCCGCCGTGGCCGCCGCCACCTGCGGCACGCTGATCGCCGCCGCGCCCGCCCAGGCCGCGACGCCGGCCTCCTCCGCCCAGGCGACCGCGCAGAAGATGATCGGGAACACGGCCGAGTACCAGTGCTTCTCGAAGATCGTCGAGCGTGAGAGCGGCTGGGACGTCGACGCCACCAACGCCTCCAGCGGCGCCTACGGCCTGGTCCAGGCCCTGCCGGGCTCCAAGATGGCCTCGGCCGGCTCCGACTGGCGGACCAACGCGGCCACCCAGATCGAGTGGGGCCTGGACTACATGAAGGACCGGTACGGCAGCGCCTGCGACGCCTGGAGCTTCTGGCAGGCCAACGGCTGGTACTGACCGGTCCGCCCGGCCCCGCGCCACAGCCGGAGGCGGCGGCCCCCGATCCCCGGGGCCGCCGCCTTCGCCGTACCCGCCGCCGGGGCCGTGTCCCCGGCGGCATCCGCCGTTCTCGTCGCGCCCCGCGATGAACGTTTGCGTTCGAATTCGCGTCTTCCCCGTGTCCCCGCCCCGTGCCCGACCGAAGACGCGAAACGGAAGCCCACCGTGGTCCCTGCCGAACTCACCGCCGCCCGGCCCGCCCACGGCCCGGCCGTGCCACGCGCCCGCCGTCCCCTGCGCGCGCTGTGGCGGCACCACCGGCTCCCGCTCCTCGCCACCCTGCCCACCCTGCCGCTGTACGCGCTGTGGTGGACGGTCCTGGCCACCGGCGGCGGCGACCTGGCCGCCCAACTGGCCTGGGCGGACTTCGCCTCACGGCACGGCGGCTCGGCGTACGGGCTGTTCTGGTACGGCGGGACGCACACCGCCAGCTACAGCCTCCTGTCCCCGTATCTGATGGCCGCCTTCGGCGTGCGCACCGTCACCGCCGTCTCCGGGCTCGCCGCCTCCTGGCTGGCGGCCGCGCTGATCGCGCGGGCCGGGGTGCGCAGGCCCCTGGGCCCGGCGCTGCTGGCCTCGCTCGCCCTGTGGTGCAACGTGGTCTCGGGGCGCACCACGTTCGCCCTCGGCGTCGCCCTGGGGCTGGCCGCCTGTCTGCTGCTGACCCGCGAGCGGCGCCTGGTCCCGGCCGCCTGCTACGCGGCCCTGGCCACCATGGCGTCCCCGGTGGCCGGGCTGTTCCTGGCCGTCGTCGGGGCCGGTTTCCTCCTCGTACGGGAGCGGGGCCGGGCCCTGGTCCTGCTGGTGCCGCCCGCCGCCGTGGTCGGCGCGACCACCCTCCTCTTCCCGTTCAGCGGCGAGCAGCCCATGCCCCCGGGCCGCATCTGGCCGCCGGTGCTGCTGGGCCTCGCCGTCACCGCGCTGGCCCCGCGCTCCTGGCGGGTCGCCCGGTGGAGCGGGGCCGTGTACGCGGCCGGGACCGTGCTGACGTACCTCGTCCCCTCCCCCGTCGGCACCAATGTCGAGCGGTTCGCGGAGCTGTTCGCCCCGGCCGTGCTGCTGGCCGCGCTGCTCGCCCGGCCGGAACTGCGCCGGCTGCGGCGGAACCTGCTGGTCGTGGCGCTGGTCTTCGCCGTCGGCTGGGTCGGCAAGAAGACCGCCGACGACGTGGTCGAGTACACCACCGTGCCGGCCTGGGCCGCCGAGAGCGACGGCGTCGTACGGGCCCTGAAGGGCCTGGGCGCCGACCGCACCCGGGTGGAGGTGGTCCCCGCCCGCGACCACCGCGAGGCGGTCCTGCTCGCCCCGCACGTCAACCTGGCCCGCGGCTGGAACCGGCAGCTCGACGTGGAACGGGCCCGCCTCTTCTACGACGGCAGCTTCGACGCGCGGACCTACCGGGCCTGGCTGGACCGGTGGGCGGTCGGCCTCGTGGTGCTGCCGCTGGGCAAGCCGGACGGGGTCGCCCAGCAGGAGGCGCGCCTGCTGCGGGAGCGGCGGCCCGCCTGGCTGGAGCCCGTCTGGCAGGACGCCCACTGGCGGGTGTACCGGGTGCGCGACGCCGTGCCGCTGGTCTCCGCGCCCGGCAGCGTGGTGCGGACGACCGGCGCCGAGCTGGTGCTGCGGGCCGAGCGGCCGGGCCCGGTGACCGTGCGGATCGCCTGGTCGCCCTGGCTGCGGTCCGACGGCGGGTGCCTCGCCCGCGAGGGCGAGTTCACCCGGCTGACCGTCTCCGCGCCCGGCGTGTACCGGATCAGCTCGGAGTACGGTCCCTCGCCGGAGCGGCCGGGCCGCTGCTGACCCCGGCCCGGCCGCCGGGGGCGGGGCCGGGGGCGGTGTCCCCGGTGCCGGGGCCGGTGTCCCCGGCACCGGCGGTGGCGGCGGGAGCGGTGGCGGCCGTGGTGGCGAGGGCGGCCGTCGTGCGGGCGCGCGGGCCCTGGAACAGGTACGTCAGCCCGAACCCGGCGCCCACGACCAGCGCCCCGCCCACCGCGTCCAGGACCCAGTGGTTGCCGGTCGCCACGATCGCCGAGACGGTGAACAGGGGGTGCAGCAGGCCGACGGCCTTCATCCACGCCTTCGGCGCGATGATCGCGATGACCAGACCGCACCACAGGGACCAGCCGAAGTGCAGCGACGGCATCGCCGCGTACTGGTTGGTCAGGGCCGTGAGCGTGCCGTAGTCCGGCTTGGAGAAGTCCTGCACGCCGTGGACGGTGTCGATGATCCCGAGCGTCGGCATCAGGCGCGGCGGGGCCAGCGGGTAGAGCCAGAAGCCGACCAGGGCGAGCAGGGTGGTGAAGCCGAGCGCCGAGCGGGCCCAGCGGTAGTCGACCGGACGGCGCCAGTACAGCAGCCCGAGGACGGTCAGCGGGATCACGAAGTGGAACGACGTGTAGTAGAAGTCGAAGAAGTTCCGCAGCCAGCCGATCTCGACGACCGCGTGGTTGACGGCGTGCTCGATGTCGATGCGCAGGAAGCGTTCGAGGTCGAGGATCTGGTGGCCGTGCTCCTCGGCCCGGGCCCGGCCCGCCGAGTTGCTGCCGCCGGTCGCCGCCAGCCGGACCTTGGAGTAGGCGGCGTAGGTGACCCGGATGAGCAGCAGCTCCAGCAGCAGGTTGGGGCGGGTCAGCACCCGGCGCAGGAACGGCAGCAGCGGGACGTGCCGGAAGCGGGCCGGGACGGGCGCGGCGTGCCGGGCCGGGACCGGCTCCGCGTAGTACGGCGAGGTGCGGGACAGGAACGGGACGGCGGTGGCGGCGGCGAGCGCCGCGAGCAGCACCACGTTGTCGCGCAGCGGGTACAGGGCCGCCATGTTCGGCAGCAGCATCTTGGCGGGCAGCGTCATCACCAGGACGACCGCCACCGGCCACACGTACCGGTCCGAGGCGCGTCTGCCGACCCGGCCGACGACCGCGAGCAGGACCCACAGCAACTGGTGCTGCCAGGTGGTGGGCGACACCGCGACGGCCGCGCAGCCGGTGACCGCGACCGCCAGCAGCGGCTGGCCGTCGCGGGCGTAGCGCACGGCGCGGCGCACGCCGAGCACCGCCACCACCGCGCCGAGCGCGAGGAACAGGGCGATCTCCAGCGGCCCGGACAGCCCCAGCCGCAGCAGCGCGCCGTGCAGGGACTGGTTGGCCAGGTCGTCGGCCTTTCCGCCCAGGCCGACGCCCGCCATGTGGTGCACCCAGTACGTGTACGAGTCCTGCGCCATCGCCGCCCAGGCGAGCGCGGTGCACACGGCGAAGGTCACGCCCGTGGACGCGGCGGCCCGGCGGCGGCCGGTGAACCACAGCAGGGGCGCGAAGAGCAGCACGGTGGGCTGGAGCGCCGCGGCGACGCCGATGAGCACACCGCCGGTGCGCTGCCCGCGCACGGCCAGGCAGCCCAGCAGCACCAGCAGGACGGGGATGATGCTGGTCTGGCCGAGCCAGAGCGTGTTGCGCACCGGCAGCGACAGCATCAGCAGGCTGACCGCGACCGGCGCCGCCAGCAGCGCGGTGCGGCGGCCCACCGGCTGCGGCAGCGCCCGGGCGGCGACCAGGCCGAGGGCGACGACCAGCAGCAGCGTGCCGAAGGTCCAGCCCCAGCCGAGGGCCTGTTCGGCCGCCCGGGTGAGCGGTTTGAGGACCAGGCCGGCGAAGGGGGTGCCGGTGAAGCGCGTGGAGTCGTACAGGGACCCCTCCACATGGAGGACGCCGTCCGCGCCGACCCATGTCTCCAGGTCCGTCAGCCGCTCGCCGCGCGGGGTACCGAGGACGACGGCCAGTTGCCGTAGGGCGAGGACGGCGGCGACCAGCCACAGGACCAGCCGGGCCGCGCGCAGGGGGGCCCTGGCCGTGTCCGCGGTCGTCACCGCGGTGGTCGCCGCGAAGGCTTCCGCCGCTCGCCCGCTGTGCTCCGCATTCGCCACGCCTCGTCGGCCTCCCGCCCCGTCCGTCCCGCGCGACCTGCGCGGGGTGCTTCCCTGCGAACCCTATGAGGCTCACACCGCCCCCGGAGAGAGACGCAGGCAACTACGGATTCACCTGCCCGCCGCTCTCGTTTTGTCCGAATGACGATAGTGGGCGGGCGGGCAGGTGAATCCGTAGTTGCCTGCGTCTCTCTCCGGGGGCGGTGTGAGCCTCATAGG
>NZ_WYCT01000375.1 GCF_011008945.1 Streptomyces harenosi | reverse complement strand
GGCCGTCCCCGCGCCGCAGCCGTGGCCCGTCGCCGGTGAG
Source organism: Streptomyces harenosi (assembly GCF_011008945.1). Taxonomy (GTDB): domain Bacteria; phylum Actinomycetota; class Actinomycetes; order Streptomycetales; family Streptomycetaceae; genus Streptomyces; species Streptomyces harenosi. The sequence continues at coordinate 6,585 of NZ_WYCT01000375.1, read as the reverse complement.
ACCCCGGCCCCCGGCACCCCCGTGCCGCCGAGCGGCGCCGCGCACGCCGTACCCGGAACGGGCGCGCCCGCCCCGGTACGGCCCGGCGACGACGCGGACGAGCCCCGCGCGGCCGGTGCCGCCGCCCCCGTGCCGCCGGCCGCGCCGGCACCCGTGCCGGGCGCGCCCGTCCCCGGGACGGCACCGCTGCCGCCGGAGAGCCCGCGGCCCGCTCAGCCGCTGCCCGCGGAGGCCGCGGTGCCGGTGGACCCGAACTCCACGCAGGGGCGGGCGATCAGCGTGCGCACCCTGGGCCAGGGCGTGCCGTTCACCCGGCAGGCCGCCCAGGTGCAGCAGCCGTCGGCCACGCCCGCGCCGCACCACCCGGGCGGTTCGGGCCGCCGCCGCAAGCTGGGGACGCCGCCCGACCCGGCCGCCGCCCGCCCGGAGCAGGGTGCCCGGCCGCACCCGACGGCCGAGCAGCCGCCCGTACAGCCGCGCACACCGGGGCAGCCGCAGCCGGCCGCTCCGGCGCCGGCCGGCCAGCCGCCCCGGCTCGCCCAGGCCAGTGAGGGCGCCGGACGGTCGTACGCCATAGGCGCGCCCGATGAGAACGCCGCCGAGGGGCCCGAGCCGCTGGACGGTCCCGGCGGGGCCGTCGAGGTGGCGGACACCCCGCGTCCGCAGCCGCTGGACGACGAGCTGCCGCCGGAGCCGCTGGACAACCCGCGCCGGCTGCTGGTGTGGCCCGCGCCGGACGTCTCCACGCAGCAGGCGTTGAGCGACCGCGGCTACCGGCCGGTGATCGTGCACTCGCGCGAGGAGGTCGACGCGCAGATCGCGGCCTTCCCCGCCGCGCTCTTCGTCGACCCGCTGACCGGCCCGATCACCCGCACGGCGCTCCAGTCGCTGCGGCAGGCGGCGGTGGCGGCCGAGGTGCCGGTCCTGGTCACGGCCGGGCTCGGGCAGGCGTCGCGGGACGCCGCCTACGGCGCCGACCCCGCGGTGCTGCTGAAGGCGCTCGCCCCGCGCGACAGCGAGCAGCACCCGCCGCGCGTGCTGCTCATCGAGGAGCACCCGGAGATCGCGCTGGCGCTGACCGCCACCCTGGAGCGGCGCGGGATGCACGTGGCGCGGGCGGCGAGCGACGCCGACGCGGTGGCGCTGGCGACGCAGTTCCGGCCGAACCTGGTGGTGATGGACCTGATGCGGGTCCACCGGCACCAGGCCGGCATCGTGGACTGGCTGCGCGCCAACGGGCAGCTCAACCGCACCCCGCTGGTGGTCTACACGGCCGCCGTCGACCCGGCCGACCTGCCGCGCCTGGCCTCGGGGGAGACGGTGCTCTTCCTCGCGGAGCGCTCCACCAGCACCGAGGTGCAGTCGCGGATCGTCGATCTGCTGGCCCGGATCGGCACCAACTAGACCGGCGCGCCCGGTCGCCGCGGGCCGCGCCCGCCCCGGCCGCGACGGGGCCCGCGCGGTGGCCCGCGGACGGCTGCTGCCTGCGGGCTGGGCGGCGCCCGCCGTACGCGGTGATCCGAGCCGTACGGCTCGGATCGTACGGCGGGGAGCCCGGGCCGTACGGCGGGCGGGGAGCCGTCAGAGCCGGGTGACGTCCAGGTGGCCCTCGGCGTACTGCCGGCGCAGCACCTTCTTGTCGAACTTGCCGACGCTCGTCTTCGGCACCGTCTCGACGACCGTCCAGCGCTCCGGGAGCTGCCACTTGGCGATCTGGCCCTCCTCGGCGAGGAAGGCGCGCAGGGCGGCGAAGTCGGCGGTGGCGCCCTCCTTGAGGACGACGGCGGCCAGCGGGCGCTCGCCCCACCTGTCGTCGGGGACGGCCACCACGGCGGCCTCGGCGACGGCGGGGTGGGCCATCAGGGCGTTCTCCAGCTCGACCGACGAGATCCACTCGCCGCCGGACTTGATGACGTCCTTGGCCCGGTCGGTGAGGGTGAGGTAGCCGTCCGGGGAGATCGTGCCGACATCGCCCGTCTTGAGCCAGCCGTCCTCGCTGAACTTGTCGGCCGGGCGCAGCGGTGGGGCGCCGGGGCCGTTGTAGTAGGCGCCCGCGATCCAGGGGCCGCGGACCTCCAGTTCGCCCGCCGACTCGCCGTCCCAGGGGAGGCGTTCGCCGCCGGGCCCGGTGAGGCGGGCCTCCACTCCGGCCGGGAAGCGGCCCTGGGTGAGGCGGTAGCCGAACTCCGCCTCCGTGCCGGCCGCGTGGGCCGGCGGACGGGCGACCGTGCCGAGCGGGGACGTCTCCGTCATCCCCCAGGCGTGGCAGACCCGCATGCCCAGCCGGTCGAACGCCTCCATCAGGGAGGGCGGGCAGGCGGAGCCGCCGATGGTGACCTGGGTGAGGGAGGAGACGTCCCGGGGCTTGGCGGTCAGCTCGGCGAGCAGGCCCTGCCAGATGGTGGGGACGGCGGCGGCGTGCGTGGGCCGCTCGCTCTCGATCATCTCGGCCAGCGGCGCGGGTTGCAGGAAGCGGTCCGGCATGAGGAGGTTCACGCCGGTCATGAAGGTGGCGTGCGGCAGGCCCCAGGCGTTCACATGGAACTGGGGCACCACCACCAGCGAGGTGTCGGTGTCGGTCAGCCCCATGGACTGGGCCATGTTGACCTGCATGGAGTGCAGATAGACGGAGCGGTGGCTGTAGACCACGCCCTTGGGGTCGCCGGTGGTGCCGGAGGTGTAGCACATCGCGGCGGCCGTGCGCTCGTCCAGCTCCGGCCAGTCGTACGCCGTGGGCTTGCCCGCGAGCAGCTCCTCGTACTCGTGCACCCGGACCGGGGCCCCGGCCAGCAGGGAGCGGTCGCCCGGGCCGGAGACGACGACGTGCTCGACCGTCTCCAGGTGGGGCAGCAGCGGGGCCAGGAGCGGGAGCAGGGAGCCGTTGACGATCACGATCCGGTCGGCCGCGTGCCGCACGATCCAGACCAGCTGCTCCGGCGGGAGGCGGAGGTTGAGGGTGTGGAGCACGGCGCCCATGGAGGGGATGGCGAAGTACGCCTCGACGTGCTCGGCGTTGTTCCACATCAGGGTGGCCACCCGCTCGTCGCCGGTGACCTGAAGGTCCGTGCGCAGGGCGTGCGCCAGCCGGGCCGCGCGGGCGCCGATCTCCGCGAAGGAGCGGCGGTGCGGCTCGCCCTCACCGGTCCAGGTGGTCACCTGTGAGGTGCCGTGGACCGCCGCCCCGTGCGTCAGGATCCTGGAGATCAGCAGCGGTACGTCCTGCATGGTGCTCAGCACGGGGTCCTCCCGGGGCGACATTGCCTACGCGGCGGCAAGGGGTGCGCTGATTCTGCGCACATACCGCGTGGTATGTCACTAGGAGCGGGTGATCGATCACCTCACGGTCCGGACACGAGCAGCTCCGGGTCCTCCCGCAGCTTGCCCAGGGCCCGTGACACCGCCGACTTCACCGTGCCGACGGAGACGCCGAGCACGGCGGCCGTCTGGGCCTCGCTGAGGTCCTCGTAGTAGCGCAGGACGACCATCGCCCGCTGCCGGGCGGGCAGCCGCATGACCGCCCGCCACATCGCGTCGCGCAGCGCCTGCCGCTCGGCCGGGTCGTCGCCGCCGGGCACGGGCTCCGGCTCCGGCAGCTCGTCGCAGGCGAACTCGTCGACCTTGCGCTTGCGCCACTGGGAGGTCCGGGTGTTCAGCAGTGCCCGGCGCACATAGCCGTCGAGCGCGCGGTGGTCCTCGATGCGCTCCCAGGCGACGTACGTCTTGGTGAGCGCGGTCTGCAACAGATCCTCCGCGTCACTGGGGTTCGCGGTCAGCGACCGGGCGGTACGCAGCAGCACCGGCTGGCGGGCCCTCACGTACGAGGCGAACGACGGGTACGAGAGGGTCTGCGTCGCTGCCGCTGCGGCCTCCGAAACGCTGGTGCAGACGGGTGTGGTCATGGCTCCACGCTATGAGCGCGCGGGCTTCACCAAATCGGTCCCAGGTCCCGAAGCCGGGTCCGCCTCAGGTTGTAGGGGTGGGGCCTGCCACACCTCCTGTGGGTGGACGAGGGGACGGGGACCCCTGGGGGTCGGCCCTGAGACCCGGTCGCGGCGGGCGGCCCGGGCGCCTGGCCGACCGGCCGGCCGACCGGCTGTCGCGCCGGTCGCCTCCGCGCCGGTCGGTCCCCGCACACGTCCGCGCGGCGGTGCCCAGGCACCGCCGCGCGGACGCGAAACAAACCCCATGAAACAACCCACACAGACTGGGGCCGGGCGGCCGCGCCGCCCCGGCCCCTCAGCTCACCACAGCCGGGAGAGGCCGACGGATACGGCTGCGCAGGCGCGGGCCGTACGGGTACTTGCCATGCTGCTCCTCCAGGAAGATGCGCACCGGCTCGTGGCCGTGGCGCTCAGGGCACGTGAACCGGACTGTTCCCCAAGGCAGTTGACCGACCGCCTCGGTGCTGTGCACGACGTCACGAGAGGAGAATTGCCCACCCGGTACCGGCGAACCACCCCGGATCTCCCGTTTCCCCCTCAAGCGTGAGGACCCGTCGGCAAACCCCTTCGCATCCCTTGCACCCCGAGGTGGGACGGGCCGGCCCGCTCCGGCTCAAGCGCCCCAAGCGATGCGGCGTTCCGTCCCCCCTTTCCCGCCGCGCGCACCCCCGGCGTGCCACACGGGCGCCCCCTTTCTATTTTCGAACACACATACGAAAATGAAGCCATGGCCACCATCGACCGGCAGGCCACGACGCTGGCCCTCGCGCACGCCCTGTCCGCCGCGGAACGCGGACTGGCCGTCCTCCCCCTGTCCCGGACGAAGCTCCCGGCCCTGCCCTCGCCGCACCGGGCCCCGCGCGGCGCCCCGGACGCCGCCCCGGACCGCCCGCCCTGCCACGGCGAGTGCGGTCGTCCCGGCCACGGGGTCCACGACGCCTCCACCGACCCGGCCCGCATCCGCGAGCTGTTCGCCGCGGCGCCCTGGGCCACGGGGTACGGGATCGCCTGCGGCCGGCCCCCGCACCACCTGATCGGCATCGACCTCGACACCACGGCGGGCACCGACTCCTCGGCCGCCCTGCGCGAACTCGCCCTGCGGCACCTGTTCACGATCCCGCCCACCGTGGTCGTGCGGACCCCCAGCGGCGGCCGGCACCTGTGGCTGAGCGGCCCGCCCGGCCTCGCCGTCCCCAACTCGGCCGGCCGCCTCGCCCCCGGCATCGACGTCCGGGGCGCCGGCGGCTACCTCGTCGGCCCCGGCTCGCGCACCCGGCACGGCGTCTACACGCTCGCCCCCGGCACCGCGCACCTCGCCCCGGCCCCCTGCCCGCAGGCCCTGCTGCGGCTGCTGCTCCCGCCGCCCCGGCCGCACCGGTCCGTGGCCCCCGCCGCCCCCGGCGTACCCGGCCAGGGACTCGTCCAGTTCGTCCGCTCCGCGCACGAGGGACAGCGCAACACCCGCCTGTTCTGGGCCGCCTGCCGCGCCTACGAGAACGGCATGGGCCCCGGGCTCGCCGAACCACTGCTCGACGCGTCCCGGCACACCGGGCTGACCGAGGCCGAGGCCCGCGCGACGATCGCCTCGGCGGCCCGGATGACGGGCCACCGTCCGTGAGCCGACGCCTCAGCGGTCCGCGCGCCACGCGCGGACGCCGAGCAGGCCGGTGGTGCCCAGGTCCAGCTCCGGCGTCACCGTGACCGGATCGGCACCGGGGCGGGCCGTGACCCTGACGTACGGCACGTGCACCGGCGTGCCGGCCTCGGTGGTGTTGCGCCACATCAGCCCGGCGGAGGCGGCCTCGCCCGGTTCCAGGGTCACCGGCCGGGGCGGGTCGTCGAACCCGATCACCTGGGCGATGCCCCCGCTGCCCCGCACGACCTCGACCCCGGCGACCGGCTTCCTGTCCTCGCCGAGCGGTTCGAGCGCCGGGTAGCCGTCGAGGGAGTAGGGGCGGCTGCCGCAGTTCTCCAGGCGCAGCCCCACCACGCGCAGCCCCATCGCCGAGTCGCCCTGGTCCGCGGTGAGCCGCACACCGGAGGGCGGGCACGACCCGGCGGGGGCCGGAGCCTCGTCGGCGGGCACCCGCCGCACGCCCGAGATCCGCACCTGCCCGGCGCCGGAGCGCTCCGGACCGGCATCGGGCGCGGCGACCCTGTCCTGCGGGCCGACGGCACGCCGCACGGTCCGCCCGGGCCCGACCGACGCCACCGTCTCCTCCGCACGGGCCACGACCCGGCCCTGTGCGGACAGGAAGTCGAAGCCGATGGTGTACGTGAAGGCCTCGGCCTCCTGGTTGGTCACCGTGTACTCGGCCAGACACCGCGCGGAACCGGCACCCCCGGCGCCCTCGCCTTCCTCCCCGGGACGGTCCAGCCCCGGCAGCGTCTCGGCGCGCACCACGCCGAGCGACTCCGCGGGCCGCGCCGCGCCGTCGCTCCCGGGCCGCGCCGCGCGGGACGCTCCGGGCAGCTCCGGGCCGGACGGCGGCGGCGAGGAGGACGCCCCGGCCTCGCTCTCCGGCACCTGCCTGCCGGTGATCCGCACCCCGTCCCGTTCCGTCTCCCCCGGCTCGGGGACGCGTCCGGGCGCCGCGGAGTCACCGCCCCCGCACCTGTCTCTTATACCCATCTGACGCTGCCG
>NZ_WYCT01000374.1 GCF_011008945.1 Streptomyces harenosi | reverse complement strand
GGGGAGGGGTCGGTGGGGGCGCCGGGCACGGCCGCGTGCAACGGGTTGACCTGCACGAACCCGGCGCCGAGGGCGCGCCCGGCCCAGGAGGCGAGCTCGCCGAGGTCACCGAGGTCGCCCATGCCCCAGGAGCGGCGGGACAGCAGGGAGTAGAGCTGGACGAGCAGCCCGTGGGCACGCCGTTCGGGGGTGGGCAGCCGGGCCGGGGCGACGATCAGATGGGTGGCGGCGCTGCGCCCGTCGGGGGCGGTGGCGTCCAGCCGGTGGACCCCGGGGGGCAGGTCCGCCGGGCCGGCGCGGGTCTCGCCCTGCTCGGTGGTGACGCGCAGCCGGGTGCCGCCGGGCAGCCCGGCCAGCGCGGCCGGCCGGGGCCCGCCGCTCCACCACACGAGCGTGGGCGGCAGCAGTTCCTCGCGCAGCCGCCGTTCGCGGGCGTCGAGCGCGGCGCGGACCGCCCCGGGCGTGCCCGCGTCGACGCCGAGGGCGGCCAGGACGAGGGTGACGGCGGTGGCGGAGGCGGTGACCGTACGGCCCGGTGCGGGGCTGTAGGAGGTGGCGACGCCGTGCAGTGCGGCGAGCCGCGACAGGTCCTCGGAGGGGGGATCGACCGGCCGGGGAGCGGTCATCTAACGCCCCGTGGGTTCCGGCACGGCGAACGACGGGGCGCCCTGCTCCGGCACCACGGCCGTGAGTTCGGGCGAGGACTCGCTGGTCAGCGGCATGGCGTCGGCGAGGGGCGGCTCGCTGGTGAGGGGTTCGGCGTCGGGCAGCGGCGGTTCGCTGGTCAGCGGGGTCTCGGCGCAGCCGCCCTCCGCGCCGAAGAGGCACGCGCCGGCGGTGCCGGACTCGGCGGGCGGCTCCGCCACGGGTTTGGACGGGGACGGGAGCCTGAGGTGTGCGGGTGCAGCCACGGGGGCCTCCTTCTCGGACACGGCCTGGCGGGTCTTGGCGTGTTGTGGCGGGTTACGGCAGCCCTACCCAGCGGGCGCGCGGCCAGACGCCCCCATACGGACAACGTGCTCCTGGTCACACTCGGCGCTGCCCGCCCCGCCCGGAGGCGCGGCCGCCCGGGACGGCTCCCGGCGGAGTTTTCCCGGCAATTCCGTCACTGCGGCCACCGTCGTTGACACGTCCACCGCGGAATGGTGGGCTCGATCTCCCGGTGACCCGGGCGCGCACCGGTGCGCGCCCGGAGACGGAGCGGACCACGAACGACCAGGAGGGTGCCCGTGCAGCCACGGCGCAGGAAGAGGGCGGCCGCCCTCGCGTTCGCCGTCCTCGCCGGAACCCTGGGGGCCGCGCCCGCCGCCGTGGCGGCCCCGCCGTCCCCGGGCGCGGCAGCCGCGTCACCCGGCGCGCCCGGCGCCCCCGAGCCGGACGGCGCGGCGGTCTGGCCGCGTCCGCAGTCGCTGCGGGCGAACGGCGCGCCCGTCCCCGTCACCGACGAGGTCGCCCTGATCGCCGACGCGGCGGCCGACCCGTACGCCCTCTCCGCGCTGCGCGCCCTGCTGCGCCGCGGCGGCGCGCGCACCGTCGTCTCGCCGCCGGACGGTCAGGCGCCGCCCGCGGGGGCGCTGGTGGTGCGGGCGCGCACCGAGCCGGCCGGCGGGGACCGGCACGGCCTGCCCTCCGGCGGCTACCGCCTGACCGTCGGCCGCGGCACCGTCACCCTCACCGGCACCGGCGACGACGGCCTGTTCCACGCGGTGCAGACGCTGCGCCAACTCGTGCGCGAGGACGGCACCCTCGCGGCCGTCGACATCCGTGACTGGCCCGGCACCGCCGTGCGCGGTGTCACCGAGGGCTTCTACGGGACCCCGTGGAGCCATGCCCAGCGGCTCGCGCAGCTCGACTTCATGGGCCGCACCAAGCAGAACCGCTACCTGTACGCCCCCGGCGACGACCTCTACCGGCAGGCCCGCTGGCGCGAGCCCTATCCGGCCGCGCGGCGCACGGAGTTCCGGGAGCTGGCCGAGCGGGCCCGGCGCAACCACGTCACGCTCGCCTGGGCGGTGGCGCCGGGGCAGGCGATGTGCTTCGCGTCCGACGACGACACCCGGGCGCTGACGCGCAAGCTGGACGCGATGTGGGAGCTGGGCTTCCGCGCCTTCCAGCTCCAGTTCCAGGACGTCAGCTACAGCGAGTGGCACTGCGAGGCGGACGCCGAGCGGTTCGGCTCCGGGCCCGAGGCGGCGGCGCGCGCCCAGGCGCGCGTGGCGAACGCGGTCGCGCGGCACCTGGCCGAGCGCCACCCCGGGGCCGCCGCGCCGGCGGTGATGCCGACCGAGTACTACCAGGAGGGCTCCACCGCCTACCGCCGGGCCCTGGCGTCGGCCCTGGACCGGGACGTGCAGGTGGCGTGGACCGGTGTCGGCGTGGTGCCCCGGACCATCACCGGGCGGGAACTGGCCCGGGCCCGGGACGCCTTCGGGCACCCGCTGGTCACGATGGACAACTACCCCGTCAACGACTACGCGCCCGGACGGGTCTTCCTCGGCCCCTACCAGGGCCGCGAACCGGCCGTCGCGACCGGCTCGGCCGCCCTGCTCGCCAACGCCATGGAGCAGGCGGAGGCGTCGCGGATCCCCCTGTTCACCTCCGCCGACTACGCCTGGAACCCGCGCGCCTACCGCCCCGGGGAGTCCTGGCGGGCCGCGATCGACGACCTGGCGGGCGGCGACGAGGGGCGCGAGCGGGCCCTGTCGGCCCTCGCGGGCAACGACGCCTCCTCCGTCCTCGGCACCGAGGAGTCGGCGTATCTGCGCCCGCTGATCGGCGCCTTCTGGCGGGCCCGCGCCGACGCCGCGCGGGACGGCCGGGCCGCCGGGCGCCTGCGCGCGGAGTTCGCGCTGCTGCGCGAGGTGCCGCGGCGGCTCGGGTCCGGCGGGCTCGGCGCCGAGGTCGCCCCCTGGTCGCGGCAGCTCGCCCGCCACGGCGAGGCCGGGGCGACGGCGCTGGACATGCTGCGCGCGCAGGACGCGGGCGACCAGGCGGCGGCCTGGACGGCGTACCGCCGCCTGGAGGACCTGAGCGAGCGGGTGCGGGCGGCGCGGGTGACGGTCGGCGAGGGCGTGCTGGACGTGTTCCTGCGGCGGGCGCGGCAGGCGTACCGGGCCTGGGCGGGCCTGGACCGGGAGCCCGCCGCCCGCGCGGAGGTGACGGCGGACGGCCGCACGGTCCGCTTCCCCCGCGCCCGTCCGCTGGCCGCCGTGACGGTGCTCGCCGACCCCGGCACCCGCGGGCAGGCGCAGGCGCACGTTCCCGGCGTGGGCTGGCGGAGCCTGGGACCGCTGGACCGGAGCGGCGCGACCGAGCTGGTGCCGTCCGGGGCCGCCGGCGGCGCGGGCGGTGACGCCCGGCCGGCCCCGGCCACCCGGGTCGACGCCGTCCGCGTGACCACCGCGGACCCCTCCCGGGTGCGCCACCTCGTGCCGTGGTTCGGCGACGTGGCCGAGGCCTCCGTGGAGCTGGACCGGGAGGCGACGGACGCCGAGATCGGCGGGACGGAGCGGCTGACGGTCCGGCTGGGGGCGCTGCGGCCGTCCGACGTCCGGGCCACGCTCACCGCCGAGGCCCCCGAGGGCGTCCGGGTCCGCGTCCCGCGGGGCCCGCGGGTCCTCCCCCGCGGCGGGCAGGCCGAGGTCCCGGTCGAGGTGAGCGTCGCGCCGGGGACGCCGGCCGGGTCGTACCCGGTCCGGTTCGCCTTCGGGCAGGCCGGCCGCACCCTGACCGTCCGCGCCTTCCCGCGCACCGCCGGACCCGACCTGGCCCGCACCGGACGGGCCGCTTCCTCGGGCGACGAGACGCCCGACTTCCCGGCGTCGGCGGCCGCCGACGGCGACCCGGGCACCCGCTGGTCCTCCCCGGCGCGGGACGGCGCCTGGTGGCAGGTGGAGCTGGACCGCCCGGTCCGCCTCGGGAAGGTCGCGCTGCACTGGCAGGACGCGTACGCGTCGGCCTACCGCGTCCAGGTCTCGGCGGACGGCCGCCGCTGGCGCACGGCGGCGGTGGTGCGCGACGGCCGCGGCGGGCGGGAGACCGTCCGCATGGACGAGCCGGACGTGCGGTTCGTGCGCGTCCGGGGCGAGCAGCGGGCCACGCGGTACGGGTACTCGCTGTGGTCGGTGGAGGCCTACGCTGTCGGGCCGTGAGCCGCGCCGTGCGCCGCTCGGCGGGCCGCTCGGGGCGCCGGGACGGCGGACGCCCCGGGCGGACCCGTGCGCCGTGCCGTGAACCGGCCGCGCCCGGGCCGTCGATAGACGGGGTGTGAGACTGTTCCGCCCCACGAGGGGCCAGCGGCACGACGACCCCGACGACGCCCCCGCCTGCGACGCGACGCTGCTGCGGGCCGTCGCGGACGGCGACCCGGCGGCGATGGCCGCGCTGTACGACCGGCACGCCGGGTGGCTGCACGTCCGGCTGACGCGGCGCTGCGCCGACCCGGAGACCGTGCGCGAGGTCCTCCAGGACACCTTCGTCACGGTGTGGCGGTCGGCGGGCGCGCACCGCGGCGAGGAGGCCGGCGGCTGGCTGTGGACGATCGCCGCGCGCCGCCTGGTGGACGCCCGGCGGGCCCAGGAGCGGGCCGCCCGGCTGCGCACGGCGCCGATGGACGAGGCGGCGGACGACGGCCGCCCGGGGGCCTCCGCGCCGTCCGCGGAGGACCGGGTGCTGGCCGGGCTGGAGTACGGCGACGTCGGCACCGCCCTGGACCGGATCTCGCCCGAGCTGCGCGAGGTGCTGCGCGCCACGGTCGTGGACGGGCTCACCACCCGGGAGACCGCCAGGCTCCTCGGCATCCCCGAGGGCACCGTCAAGTCCCGCGCCCTGCGCGCCCGCGCCGAACTGCGGGCGGCCCTCGCCCATGTGACCCCCTCGCCGCTGGGAGGCCCGGCATGACCGGCTGGCACGCGTCCGACCCCGTCGTCGCCGGGTACGCCGACGGCTCCCTGCCGGAGCCGGACGCCTGGTCCCTGGACAAGCATCTGGAGTCCTGCGCCGCCTGCGCGGCCCGCGTCTCCCGCGCGGTGCGGGAGACGGCGGCGGGGGCGGTCCTGGCGGAGGTGCGGGAGCGGGTGCTGGACGCCGCTCCCGCACCGGCGGCGGCCGCCCGGCGGGCGGCGCGGGCGCGGGGTCCCCGGCGGGGCGGCGCCGCGGCGCGGGCCACGCGGGTGCTGTGGGCGGCCGGTCCGGCCGTGCGGGGCGCCTGGCTGCCCGCCGTGCTGCTGGTGGCCGCCGGGGCCCTGGCCCTGGCGTACGGGGGCGGTTTCCCGGGCGCGCGGCCCTGGCTGCTGGCCCTCGCCCCGGTCGTACCGGTGGCCGGGGTCGCCCTGTCCTACGGGCCGCACGCGGACCCGCTGCACGAGATCGTGGCGGCCACCCCGGCGGCCGGACCGCGGCTGGTGCTGACGCGGACGGCCGCCGTGCTGGCGGTGAGTCTGCCGCTGCTCACCCTGGCCGGGGCGGTGCTGCCGTCCTCGGGCGCCCCGGGCGCCGCCGCCTGGCTGCTGCCGGGCCTCGCGCTGACGCTGGCCTGTCTGGCGCTGGCCGGCTGGACCGGCGTGCGCGCCGCCACGGCCGTCACCGGCGGCGGCTGGCTCTGCGCCGTCCTCGGCCCGGTGCTCGCCGCGCCGGGCGGACGGCTCTCCGTCCACCTGGCCGAACGGCTCTCCGCCTGCCTCGGCGGCGCGCCGGCCCAGGGCGGCTGGGCGGCGGCGGCCGTCGTGTGCGCCGCCGTCCTGGCCGTCCGCCGTTCCGCCCACCCCCTCCTGGAGAAGCGTTGACCACCGCCTCGTCCCCCGCCCACCCCGCGATCCGGGTCGCCGGTCTGCGCGTCCGGCACCGCAGGACCCTCGCCCTGGACTCGGTCGACCTCGACTTCGGTCCCGGCGTGCACGGCCTGCTCGGCCCCAACGGCGCGGGCAAGACCTCCCTGATCCGGGTGCTGGCCACGGTCGCCGAACCGGCCGGCGGCCGGGTCGAGATCCTCGACCACGACGCCCTCGACCACCGGCGGCGCGGCGCGGTCCGCCGCCGCCTGGGCTATCTGCCGCAGGAGTTCGGCTACTACCCGGGCTTCACCGTGCGGGAGTTCGTCGCCTACGTGGCGTGGCTGAAGGAGATGCCGGCGGACACCGCCCCGGCCGCCGTCGAGCGGGCCGTGGCCCGGGTGGGGCTGGCCGGCCACATCGACGCGAAGGTGCGCACGCTGTCCGGGGGCATGGTCCGCCGGGTCGGCATCGCGCAGGCCGTCGTCAACGACCCGGCGGTGCTGCTGCTCGACGAGCCGACCGCCGGGCTGGACCCGGAGCAGCGCGTGGACTTCCGCGAGCTGCTGCGCGAGCTGGGCGCCTCGGCGACCGTCATCGTCTCCACCCACCTGGTGGAGGACGTGGCCGCGGCCTGCACGGACGTCACCCTGGTCGAGGCGGGCCGGGTCGCCTACCGCGGGACCCCGGCCGCGCTCGCCGCGCTCGGCGAGTCGGCGGGCGGCCCCGGGGACCACCCCGTCGAGCGCGGCTACGCGGCGGCTCTGCGCGCCCACCGCGCCGCCGCCGCGCGGACGGCCGGGCCGTCGGCTGCCGAAGGGAGGCTCCGGTGAACCTGTCTCTTCTACACATCTGACGCTGCCGACGAAGCTAGAAGTGT
>NZ_WYCT01000373.1 GCF_011008945.1 Streptomyces harenosi | reverse complement strand
ATAGGATTTTAGCGAGTGTCTCGTGGGCTCGGAGATGTGTATAAGAGAAAGGCCTCGCACCGGGCCCCCACCGCCGCCGGCCGGGAGACCGGTGATATTGCCGATCCCCGCGGCCCGGACGCGCCCCGAAAGTGGCATCGCAAGCTCACCGGCGACACCCGCCCGGTACGCCGCGGGGCGCGACCCCACGCGCCTCCCCAGCCTGTGCGGCCACCGGGGCGGGCCCCTCGCCACGACAGAGAGGACGACTCGTCGTGCACCGACACCCCCACACCAGCGCCGGTTCCCGCGCGTTCCACGGGCCGCGACGGCGGCTCGCCGGCGCCGCGGCCGCGATCGCAGCCGTCATCGGGCTCTCCACCCTCACCAGCCCCGGCGCCCACGCCGCCGACAACCCCTACGAGCGGGGCCCGGCGCCCACCGAGGCCAGCATCGAGGCGCTGCGCGGGCCGTACTCCGTGGCGGAGACGGAGGTCTCCTCCCTCGTCGTCACCGGCTTCGGCGGCGGCACCATCTACTACCCGACCAGCACCAGCGACGGCACCTTCGGCGCCGTCGTCATCTCGCCCGGCTTCACCGCCCTGCAGTCCTCCATCGCCTGGCTCGGACCGCGCCTGGCCTCGCAGGGCTTCGTGGTGTTCACCATCGACACCAACACCACCGTCGACCAGCCCGACTCGCGCGGGCGCCAGCTGCTCGCGGCGCTGGACTACCTGACCGAGCGCAGCTCCGTCAGAAGCCGCATCGACAGCAGCCGGCTCGGCGTCATGGGCCACTCGATGGGCGGCGGCGGCACCCTGGAGGCGGCCAAGTCCCGGCCCTCCCTCCAGGCCGCGATCCCCCTGACCCCCTGGAACCTCGACAAGACCTGGCCCGAGGTCCGGACCCCCACCATGATCATCGGGGCCGACGGCGACTCGATCGCCCCCGTCGCGTCCCACTCCGAGCCCTTCTACTCCAGCCTGCCGTCCAGCACGGACCGCGCCTACCTGGAGCTGAACAACGCCACCCACTTCGCGCCCAACACGTCGAACACGACGATCGCGAAGTACAGCATCTCGTGGCTGAAGCGGTTCATCGACAACGACACCCGCTACGACCAGTTCCTGTGCCCCCTGCCCCGGCCCAGCCTGACCATCGAGGAGTACCGGGGCAACTGCCCGCACGTCTCCTGACGTTCCCCGATCCCGCCGTCACCGCGACGCCCCGGCGTGGCGGTGACGGCGCCGGCAACCGGCGGCGGTCGCGCGTACGGCGCGGCCGCCGCCGGCGTTGTGCCGCCGCACCGCCCCCGGCCCGTGGTCCTGGGCCCCGGTACAAGCCGCTCACCGCACTCGCCGGGCGGACGCGCAGGTGGCGCCGCCGATGCCTCGGCGCAACGGTACGGACCGATGCCTTCCGCCTTCGGTTACCCACACGTAACCTCGCGGGAATGACGGGAGACACGACCACACGGACGCCTGCGCGGATCCCCGCCGACAGCGCGCAGCGGCGCGCCGTCGGCGCCCTGCTGGACCGGCTGCGGACCCACAGCAGCGCGCTCCTGCTGACCGGGGAGCCAGGTCTCGGCCGCACCAGCCTGCTGCGGTGGGCCGCCGGCTCCTTCACCGCCGGGACCGTCCTGCACCTGACGGCGGGGCCGGGCAGGCCCGCCGCCGCGCCGTCCGGTTCGGCGTGCGCGCGGATCACCGACGGCACCGGAGCCGGGGCCCTGCTCGACCTGCTGCGGTCCGCCGCCGCAGACCGGCCCCTGCTGGTGTGCGCCGACGACGCCCACCGGTGGAGCGCCCCCGCCCGGGCCGCCCTGGGCGCGGCCGCCGCACGCCTGGACGCCGCGGGCCGGGTGGGCCTGCTCGTCACCGCCGCCGGATTCCGCGCCGTCGACCCGGAGTTCGCCCGCCTGCCCCTGGTGCGCCTGGACCCCCTCGGCCCGTCCCAGGCCGCCGCCCTCCTCGACGAGGCCACCGACGGCGCCGCCGACCCGGCCGTCCGCGACGAGCTGCTCGCCGAGGCCGAGGGCAACCCGGCCCTGCTGCTGGCCCTGCTGCACCGTCTGTCCTCCGCCGAACTGCACGGCCGCAGCCCGCTGCCGCGCCCGCCGGCCGACGCCGCCACCCTGGCCAGGGTGGCGGGCGAGGCCCTGACCCGGACGGACCCGGACAGCCGGGACCTGCTGCTGACCGTGGCGGCCGCGGTACGGGCCTCGGACGGCACGGACGCCGACGCCGCCGTGGTCCTCGGGGCGCTGGGACGGCTGCGGCCCGCCGCGCCCGCCCCCGCCCTCGAGCCACCGCCGGAACCGCTCGCCCTGACGGACGGCCGGCTCGGCTTCCACAGCGACCTCGTGCGCCGCGCCGTCTACGCCGGGGCCGAGCCCGGCCTGCGCCGCGCCGCGCACCGGGCCCTGGCCCGGGAACTGGAGGCCGCCGGGCAGCGGCTGCCCGCACTGCTGCACGGGGCCTGGGCGCTGGCCGGACCGGCCCCCGCCCCGGCGGCCCGGCTGGCGGACGGCGCGGCCGACCCGGCGGAGGCCGCCTCCCACCGGCTGCGCTCACTGGCCTACACCCGCGCCGCCGAACTCACCGCCGACCCCCCGCTGCGGGCGGCGCGGTACACCGCCGCCGCCGAGCAGGCACTGCTCGAAGGGCGTCCGGACCGGGCGCGTCCGCTGCTCGCCGGGGCCCGCGCCGCGGCGGTACCGGCCGCGGTGCGCGGACGGGCGGAGCTGGTCCGCGGGCTGACGGAACTGCGGGACGGCCCGGTCGGCGACGCCCACCAGTCCCTCCTGCTGGCCGCGTCCCTGCTCGCCGCCGACGACCCCGGACAGGCGGCGACCGCCACCCTCGCCGCCGCCGACGCCGCCTGGGCGGCGGGGGACCTGGCGGCCTGCCTGGCGGCGCTCGGGCACGAGCGGACCGGCCTGGCCGGGGACACCGGGGACCGGCCGGCCGCGGTGCCCGGCGCCTCGCCCGCCGAGGGCAGCCCCGGCGGCACCCGGCCCCCGGACCCGGTCCACCACCACCGGCTCGGCCTGCGCGCGGTCCTCGAAGGGAACCTCGCCCGGGCGGCCGGGCCGCTCGGGCACCTCGTGGGACGGGCCCACGCCGACCACCGGCCCGACGTGCTGCTGCGGTCCGCGGCGGCCGCCCTGCTGCTGGGCGACGTGGACGCCGCGCGCCGGGCCGGGGCCCGGGCCCTGGCCGCCGCCCGCGGCCTGGGGTCCGCCGCGCTCGTCCCGCAGGCCCTGGAGTACCTGGCCTACGCCGAGCTGCGCGCGGGCTGCCACGCCCAGGCCCGCGCCCACGCGGAGGAGGGGCTGCGCGCCGCGCGGCGCACCGGGCAGCGCAACGCGGCGGCGCACCACCACGCCGTGCTCGCCCTGGCGGCGTCCATCGAGGAGGAACCGGACGCCGCCGAGCGCCATGTGGCCGCCGCGCTGGCCACCGCCCGGCGGCACGGGCTGGTGCAGGCCGCCACCCTGGCGGAGTGGGCGGCGGCCCGCATCGACCTCGGGCGCGGCCGTCCCCTGGACGCCGCCGACCGGCTGGGCCTGCTCGTGCTGCCCGGCCCCCGGCGCGGGCACTTCGCGGTGTGGCGCCTGGCCGTGCCCTGCTTCGTCGAGGCCGCGGTCCTCGCCGGACGGCACCAGGACGCCCGGACGGTGCTGGAGGACTTCGCCGAGTGGGCGGCCTTCGGCGCCGATCCGCAGGCCGACGCCCAGCTGGCCCGCTGCCGCGCCCTGCTGGCCCCGCCGGACCGGGCCGACGGCCTCTACCGGCGGGCGCTGGCCCTGCACGACGACACGGCCGGCGCGGCGGGCGGCGGCGACTTCGAACGGGCCCGCACCGCCCTGCTGTACGGCAAGTGGCTGCGCCGGCGGCGCAGACCGCGCGAGGCCCGTGACCGCCTCGGCACCGCCCTGGCGGGCTTCGACCGCTGCGGCGCCGGCGTGTGGGCGCAGCAGACGCGCGGCGAACTGCGTGCCCTCGGGGCCGCCTCGCGCGGCACGGACGCCGGGGCGCTGACCCGTCTGACACCGCAGCAGCTGCGTATCGCCCGGTACGTCGCCCAGGGGGCCACCAACCGGGAAGTGGCCCTCAGCCTCGCCGTGAGCACCCGCACCGTCGACTACCACCTGCGCAAGGTGTTCGCGGTGCTCGGCGTGCGGTCCCGGGTGGAGCTGGCCCGCATGGTGGAGCAGGCGGAAAAGGCCCCTGCACAACCCTAGGGACCGACCGGACGGTATGCCATCCTTCGGGGCAGGACGAGACACGGGGACCGGAGTCGCACGGGCGGGGCGCCCACCGGTCCCGCCCGTGGAGGCCGAACCTGGGGGAGGACCGCGATGCAGCACGCCGTACGGTCACTGGGAGCGATCCGCACCGGACCCACGCCCGTTCCGCGCCCGCGGACACGGCGCGGTCCGTCACTGATCGACGCCGACGCCCTGCGCGTCCTGCACCGGGCCGCCCGCGCCCTGCTCGACGACCTGCCGGGCCTGACCGACCGGCTCGTGGCCGTCCTGCAGGAACAGGAACCCGCCTACCGGGCCGCCGTGGCCGGCGACCCCACCGGCGTCTGGCAGGAGGTGCACCGCTCGCTTCGGCACAGCGTGACCTCGCTGATCGATCCGCGCAGCGCGCGCGACGCGGCCCGCGGCTGCTCCTGGCGCATCGGCGCCACGCGCGCCGAGCAGGGCCTGCCGCTGGACGCCCTGCTGCACGCCTTCCGCCTCGGCGGCTCCCTGGTCTGGCAGGGGCTGGTCGAGGAGACCTCCCGCACGGCCCCCGAGGAGGTGCGCCTGCTGGTCCATGTCGCCTCCGACGTGTGGAACTTCGTCGACGAGCACTGCACCCTCGTCGCGGACGCCTACCGGCAGGCCGAGTGGCAGCTCAGCCGGCGGCGCGAGAACCGGGCGCGGCTGCTGGCCGCCGCCCTGCTCGACGGCACCAGCCGCATCGCCGACGTGCCCGAGGCCGCCCGGGCCCTCGGCCTTCCGGAGGAGGGCCGGTACGTCGTCGTCGCCGTCGCCGGCGGGCACCCCGCGGGCTGCGCCGCGGCCCGCGCGGCGGCCGTCCCGGAGGGGGCGCGCGTCCACTGGCACACGGGCGTGGAGGTGGACTACGGCATCGTCCTGACCGCGGACGGCGAACTGCCGCAGCCCCCGCCCGGGCCGGTCGTGCCCGGCTCCGGCACCCGCATCGGCGTCGGCGGCGCCGTCGACGGCCTGGCCGCCGTGGGTGACGCCCGCCGGCTGGCCGACACGGCCCTGAGCATCTGCCCCGGGTCCGGCGGCACGGTGCGGCTGGCCGAGCACCTCCCGGCCGCCCTGGTCGTCTCCAGCCCCGAACTCGGCCGGACGCTCGCCGAGCGGGTCCTGGGCCCCCTGCTGCGGCTGGACCCCGCCGACCGCGAGGTACTGCTGGACACCCTCACCACCTGGCTGGCCTGCGACGGCTCGGCACAACGGGCCGGCGAACGGCTCTACTGCCACCGCAACACCGTCCTGAACCGCCTGCGCCGCTGCGAGCAGCTCACGGGCCGCTGCCTGGCCCGCCCGTCCGACGTGGTCGAGATCAGCCTGGCCCTGACCGCCCACCGCCTGCTGCGCGCCTGAGGACGGCGACGGCCCCGCGCGGGGCTGCGCGCCGCCCCCTCTCGGCCGGCACCTCGTCAGCGTCTTCCCGAGGCCGTGGTGGCGCCCCGCGGGCCGGAGCCGGCGGTGGCCGGCCCGGCATCGCGGTGCCGGCCGGATCACTCCGTCACGGGCAGGCACTCGGCGAGCAGGCCGACGACGTCGCGCCAGGCTCGCTGGGCGTGCCGGGGGTGGTAGCCGATGCCGGGAAGCACCGTCTGGTCGACCGACGGGTGGTGGAAGGCGTGCAGGGCGCCGCCGTAGACCACCAGACGCCAGTCGACACCGGCGGCCTGCATCTCGGCGGTGAACGCGTCCCGCTGCGCGGGCGGCATGATCGGATCTTCCGACCCGACCCCGGCCCACACCGGGCAGCGGATACGCGCCGCTTCGCCCGGCCGGCCGGTGATCAGCCCGTTGACCGTCGCGATCGCGCGCAGGTCGACGCCGTCGCGTCCCAGTTCCAGCGCGATCGCGCCCCCGGTGCCGTAGCCGATGGCGGCGATCCGGCCGGGGTCGGTCCGCGGTTCGGCGCGCACCACGTCGAGCGCCGCGTGACCGATGTCCCGCATCCGGCCGGGGTCGGCGAGCAGGGGCATCACGCGCGCCAGCATCTCCTCGGGGTCGGTGAACCAGCGCCCGCCGTTGATGTCGAAGGCCAGCGCCACGTACCCCAGCTCGGCCAGGGCGTCGGCCCGCCGGCGCTGGACGTCGTTCAGCCCCGGCCCCTCGGGCCCCACCAGGACCGCGGGCCGCCGGCCGGAACCGGCCGGGAGCGCGAGGTGGCCGACCATCGTGAGGCCGTCGGCCGGGTACTCGACCGTGCGCGTGGTAACCGTCGTCATGGGACCGACCGTAGTGAGCGTCGAGCCCGGTCGGGCCGGTGTTTCACCGCCGGCGGAACAGCGCGGGTGTGCCTGCGGAGGCGGGTGCCCGCGGCACACGGCGATGGCTCACGGATCCGCCGCGGAGCCCGTCCCCGGCGCCCGCCGCGTGCCCGCGCCCCGCCGCGCCCGCCCCCGCCTGG